>NZ_CAPAEZ010000036.1:0-23829 GCF_948576815.1 uncultured Allobaculum sp. | reverse complement strand
TTATCCCAAGGAGGCGGTCGAGAAAATACCCGTCTTTTATTTGACGCTTACTTTTCACCGATGGGTCGCCCATTCAAAGAAAATTTACATTTACCATACAGGCTTGCGCAGACAAAGAAAAACCGGGATTAGTCCTCCCGGTTGTTGCAGCGATTTTTCAGTGTCTGACTGGGTTTGAATTTAGGAAGTTTGGTCGCTGGGATTTCCATACGTTCTTTCGTAACTGGGTTGATGCCCATTCGTTTCTTGCGATCAAAAATAACGAATTTTCCAAAGCCGGTAATTTCAACGGTTCCTTCGGAAATCAGAGCCTCCGACATTTCTTCAAAAAGCAGGTTCACGATCTCCGCAGAGTCTTTTTTCTTCAGGTTGAATGCAGAAGAAAGGCTGTCTGTAAGAGAATCCTTGTTTACGTACTTAGGCATGAATTAAAACTCCTTCTTTAAATCTCTAAGCATAAGATCACAGGCACAGTTTTTCGGTTCCTTGCCTTCGAAAAGGATCTGGTAGACCTCTTCGCAGATCGGCATGTCAATTCCGGTTTCTGCGGCGATATCATGAACGACTTTTGCAGTACGAATGCCTTCGGTCGTTTTCTTGTTCGTCTGAAGAAAATGTGTGACGTCATTTTCTTTGCCGATCTGAAGACCGGCCTGGAAGTTGCGGGAATTGATAGAGGAACAGGTAACGATCAGATCGCCGATGCCGGTCAGACCAACAAACGTTTCTGGACGGCCGCCAAAGCGCGTGCCAAAGCGGATCATTTCCTGCAGGCCGCGGGTAATGAGCGCGGCACGGGTATTGTCCTTGTACCCGAGACCGGCAATGATGCCCGAGGCGATCGCCATGACGTTTTTAACGGCGGCGCCAAGTTCGCTGCCGATTTCATCGTCGCCAGTATAAATACGCAGATACTGGTTGGAAAACAGCAGCTGAACGGCTTTCGCGTCGTCTTCCTTCAGGCTGACCGCATCAATGCTGGTCAGCTGACGCTCAATGACTTCTTCCGCGTGGGAAGGTCCAATCAGAGAAACGACCGAGGAAAGACGGTCCGCCGGCATGACGCGCCGGATGACCTGGCTCATGCGCTCATCGCTTCCCGGGTTGAAGCCCTTGGAAACATTGACCGCAATGACGGGTTTCGTTACATGCTCTGCGGCTTTTGAAGCAACCGATTCAATGGCTGCAGTCGGTACCGCAAAGAGGACGACGTCCGCGTCGTTTAAAACGTTCCAGTCCTTTGTGGCGTGAAGGGCCGGATTGAGATCGACGTCCCTGAAGTATTTCGAGTTTTTATGGTTTTGGTTAATGTCCTGAATTTCGGCATCGTCGACGCCGATCAGTTCGACAGGCTGATGGTTGTCACAGAGAACCTGAGCCAGCGCTGTGCCCCAGCTTCCGCTGCCAATCACAACAGTTTTCATTTTTATCTCTTCCTTGCGTGAATTCGAATCGGGGTTCCGATAAATCCGAAAGCCTCACGGAGCTTGTTTTCCAGGTATCTCTTGTACGAGAAATGGAACAGTTCCGGTTCGTTGACGAAGATCAGAATCGTCGGAGGCGATACAGAAACCTGCGAAGCGTAGTAAATCCGCAGCTGCTTGCCGTTATGCGGTTTTGGCGGGTTCATCATCTGGGCGTCCATAATAACGTCGTTCAGTACGTTAGTCGGAACGCGCATCGTGCAGGCATCATGGACCTGATCGATCAGCGGGAGCAGCGTATTGACGCGGGCTCCGGTTTTCGCGGAGACAAACGCAATCGGCGCGTAGGAAAGATACTTGAACTCTTCGCGGATCTTTTTCGAGATTTCGTTCATCGTTCTTTCGTCTTTTTCTACGGTATCCCACTTGTTGTAGACGATGATGACGCCTTTTCCTTCATCATGGGCCAGTCCGGCGACGTGCTTATCCTGATCGCGGATTCCTTTTTCTCCGTCAATCAGAAACAGGACGACATCGGCGCGCTCAATCGCGGAAACGGCACGGAGAACGGAATACTTCTCGATGTTCTCCCAGACTTTTCCGCGCTTGCGCATGCCTGCGGTGTCGATAATGACATAGTCGCGGCCCTCGTAGCGAAACGGCGTATCGACGGCATCGCGCGTTGTGCCTTCCACATTGGAGACGATGGCGCGGTCTTCTTTGAGAATCGCGTTGACGAGCGAGCTTTTGCCGACGTTTGGACGGCCGATGACACAGAAGGTCGTCATGCCGTCGTAGACTTTCAGTTTTTTATCCGGCAGGTATTTTACAATTTCATCGAGGACTTCGGCAACTCCGGTTCCATGTTCAGCGGACATGGGAATCGGATCGGAAAGACCGAGCGTATAGAAATCGTAAATCGACATGCGCAGGTTTTCATTATCGGCTTTATTTACCGCTAAAACAACCTGTTTCTTCGATTTCTGCAGCTTGCGGGCAATGGCGATATCGTCATCGGTAACGCCTTCGATGGCGTTGACCAGAAACAGAATGACATCTGCTTCTTCAATCGCGATATCGACCTGCATGCCGATCTCATCCGCAAACGCCTGATCTTCCAGCTGGATCCCGCCGGTATCAATTAAATAAAACGGCTGTGTCAGCCACTCCGCCTGTCCATAAATGCGGTCACGGGTAACGCCCGGCGTATCATCGACAATCGACTTGCGCTCGCCGATGATGCGGTTGAAGACGGTAGACTTGCCGACGTTTGGCCGGCCGACTACAGCCACTGTACCTTTCGTCATAAAAAACACTTCTTTCTGTCTGCCTGGCAGACTTTATGCATTCATTATGCGTGAGCCTCTGCTTTTTGCGCAGAGAGTGCCTGATTAATCCATTCGCAGACAACGTCTACGGTTTCCTGGAAATTCAGGCTGCTGGAATCAAGAACACGCGCGTCTTTGGAAATGCGAAGCGGGGCTTCCTTGCGGTTTTTATCGCGCGCGTCGCGCTCGATGATGGCCGCCAGCACCTCTTCGTACGGCTCTTCAATTCCCTTTTCTTCATTTTGAAGCATACGCCGCTTTGCACGGGCTTCCGGCGCAGCGTCCAGATAGATTTTGACGTCCGCATCGGGCAGCACGACATCGCAGATGTCGCGTCCGTCCAGAATATAGCCTTTGGAACGGGCGATTTCCTGCTGCAGGGCCACCAGCCGTATTCGAACTTCCGGCAGTGCGGAATAAATCGATGCCAGACGGCTGACTTCGGGCGTACGTATGATCTGGGAGACATTTTCACCGTTGACGGAAATGCTCTGATCGGCCGGATTCACTTTCAGATCGATGGAACTAAGCGCGTCTTCGAGTTCTTTCGAGCTTTTCGGCTCCATCTGCATCGCGTGCAGCTTCCAGGCCAGAGCCCGGTACATGGCTCCGGTATCGAGATGGATCAGATCATAGATCCGGGCGATTTCATCGGCAACAGAGGATTTGCCGGCTCCGCTTGGCCCATCGAGGGCCACATTGAATTTTTGCATCAGCTATTCAATCCAGAACGCTTTTTACGTCTGGATCTCCTCCTTTAAAATCTAGAAAATACCGAGTTTGGACATCCAGAAAATCGTAAGAATAATCAGAATGACGAGAAGGATGACACAGACGATCATGAAAATGGCTGCGCCTTTGGAAACAGGCTGATCTTCCTGATCGTAAACGGAAGCGCGAGGACGGGAATATTCTTCACTTTCGTCTTCTTCATCCTGCGTATGCAGTTCCGGCTTTTTTGCTCTGGCTTTGCGGGCGTGTTTTTTGCGGTGTGTCGGACGCTTTTCTTCGACTTCGTCTTCTGCATCGAGATCGTTATAGTCTTCATCAAAGAGGCGATCCTGATCGTCGTAGGAAAATTCGGAGCGTTTTGCAGGGGCGGCGATAATGACATCCTCTTCGACGAGAGCGTCGTCATCAAAGGCGCCAGGCACCTCTTCTTCCTCATCGATTTCGACATATTCGTCTTCATCGTCTCTGGATTTTCTGCGGGACTTAAAGAACGGTTTTCTTTTGCGCCGGCTTTTAGGCTTCTCTTCGTATTCTTCTTCGAATGCTTCTGTCGTTTCCTCTTCTGGTTCGGATTCGGGTTTTGCGAAGAAGTCATCGCGGGCAGAATGCTTTTTTGAAGCGGACTCGAGTACGCTTAAATCCACTTCAATTTCGCGCTCTACTGGCTCTTGATCTTCCTGGGCGGCTGCTTTTTGGGCCGCTTCTTCTTTCTGGCTCTTGCTTCTGGCAGCCAGATCCATGAGATCGGAGCTGTAGAGATTGAGCGTCGTGGAACCTGGAGCGGCGGTTTCCATCTCTTCAAGATGACGGTTTCGCTTATCCGCTTCGGGGTTTCGGTCGCTGTTAATGGTATGCAGAATCTGCATTTGTGTATCGTCACTGACAAGATCGCCGTTGGAGAGGTTGTACTGTTTTACTTCTCCAAGCAGATCTTCAAGAACAGGGTTTGTCGATTGTGCACGACTGTTTACCGGAGCCGCTTTGGCACGGCTTTCGCTTTTGACATCCGGTGCGGCCAGGCGAACGGTCTTTTCATTTTTTTGCGCACTTGGCGCGGAAGTTTTCGCTTCGCCATTCTGGTCGCTGATCGTCTGACGCAGATCCTGGTAACGGTCTTTACGGGACAGTCTGGTCATTCATTTCCTCCTTAAGCACGGTTTTCATTATAACAAATTCATAGCAAAATAATTAAAACAAGCCTTTAAATAAAGGCAAAAAACCAAAAAGAAAAGCCGCGGTATGCGGCTTGGAAGAAGACTAGTTTTTCGCGCGTCCGGAATATTTTCCGTCTGCAGTCGAAACAACGATCATTTCGCCTTCGTTGATGAACAGAGGAACTTTCAGCTCAAGGCCGGTTTCCAGTTTTGCATTTTTCTGCGCAGCACTGGTGGTATCGCCTTTTACAGCTGGTTCACATTCAACAACCTGGAGAGTTGCTTTGTCCGGAAGAGAAACACCGATGATTTCGCCTTCGTAGCTGGTTACGTTTACGTTATCGTTTGGCTTAACAAATTTGCGTTCCCATTCCAGGCGAACTGTCGGGATCTCAATCTGTTCGTAAGTTTCGTTATCCATGAAAACCATGGCATCGTCTGTATCGTACAGGTACTGCATTTCGCGCTTGTCGATCATGGCAGGCTCTACTTTTTCACCGCCGCCCCAGGAAAGCTCTACGTTGCTTCCTGTACGCAGGTTGCGGACTTTGGCTTTGACAACCATTGCAGAACGGGCTGTCTTATTCTGAAGGGTGTCCAGAACTACGAAGATATCATCTCCAACGCGAATTGTCTGTCCTGGTTTTAAATCGTTCGAACTGATCATGTCGGTTATGGCTCCTTTGTGATTGAATTTCGGTTTTATTTTAAAGAATTCCTGCCCCTTGTCAACTTTGCATCCTGCCTGCATGAATTTGATTGGCAAATATTTGAATTGCCGATAGACAAAGGCGATTCGTTTCTCCTGCGCTTTTTCGTCTCTTTCACAAGGCAGAAAACGGGTTTAATACCAAACCGGTTCATCCGTTCAGTAAAGCAAGACTGGATCAGTAAAAATCATGCACCCGTATTTGTGCTGCGACAAAAGATACAAAAGAATCGGGAAGAAAACGTGAAAACAGACAGAAGCGTCTGTCCGCAAAAAATCCGGACAGGCCTTCTGCCTGCAGTTTGAATCGTTTAAAGCAGAATCGGGAAAACTCAGGCGTCTTTGAGCAGCGCCTTGTCGATGGCTGCGGCGGCTTTCTTGCCGGCACCCATCGCGGAAATAACTGTAGCGGCACCCGTAACGGCATCCCCGCCGGCGTAAATGCCTTCGCGGGTCGTCATTTCGTTTTCGTCAACGATCAGACAGCCCTTGCGGTTGGTTTCCAGACCTTCGGTCGTCGAGCGGATCAGCGGGTTTGGCGAAGTACCGATCGCCATGATCATGCAGTCGGCATCGATCATGAAGCTGCTTCCTTCTTTGGCAATCGGGCGTCTTCTTCCGGAAGCGTCCGGTTCGCCGAGTTCCATTTCGATGCATTCCACCGCATTCACGCAGCCGTTTTCATCGCCGTGGACGGCAACTGGGTTGTTGAGCAGTTTGAAGATGATTCCCTCTTCCATGGCGTGTTCAACTTCTTCCTTACGGGCCGGCAGTTCTTCGAGCGAACGGCGGTAGACGATGTACACCTCGCTGCCAAGACGTCTTGCGCAGCGCGCCGCATCCATGGCGACGTTTCCGCCGCCGACAACGACCGTCTTTTTCGGATGATGGATCGGGGTCGGCGAATCTTCACGGTACGCTTTCATTAAATTGAAGCGGGTCAGAAATTCATTGGCGGAGAATACGCCCTTGAGCTCTTCACCGGGCAGATTCATGAAGTTAGGCAGACCGGCGCCGGAGCCGACAAAGACGGCTTCATAGCCTTCGTTCATCAGCTCTTCGATCGTTTCGGAGCGGCCGACTACGAAGTTGGTCACAAATTCAACGCCGAGATCTTTCAGCTTGGAAATTTCGTGCTGAACGATGGCTTTGGGCAGACGGAATTCCGGAATCCCGTACATGAGTACGCCGCCCGGCGTATGCAGGGCTTCAAATACGGTAACTTCATAGCCCATGCCGGCCAGATCGCCGGCTGCGGAAAGTCCGGCTGGACCGGCACCGACCACTGCAACTTTATGACCGTTTGGCTGCGGTTTTTCCGGCTTGCCTTCGCCTTTTTCGCGCATATAGTCGGCAACAAAGCGCTCGAGGCGGCCGATGGCCACCGGTTCGCCTTTAATGCCGCGTACGCATTTGGATTCGCACTGCGACTCCTGCGGGCAGACACGGCCGCAGATGGCCGGCAGCGAGCTGGTCAGCGAAATGATGCGATAAGCGCCTTCAAAATCGCCTTCGGCAACTTTCGCGATAAAGTCCGGAATATGAATATTGACCGGGCAGCCGCCGATGCAGGGCTTGTGCTTGCAGTTGAGGCAGCGCTTGGCTTCTTCGATTGCCGTTTCCGGCGTATAGCCTAAAGCGACTTCTTCGACGTTGGTAATACGGATATCCGGTTCCTGAACGGGCATCGGATGCTTGTTCATCTGCATGTTCGGCATGTTCAGTCCCCCTCCTTCCTGTTCAGAAGCCGGCAGGCTTCTTCATAGTCGTGATGCTCTTTTTCCTTATAGGCACCATTGCGGCTCATCGCCGAATCAAAGTCGACTTTATGTCCGTCAAAATCTGGACCGTCGACGCAGGCAAAACGCATCTGGCCATCGACAACGAGGCGGCAGCCGCCGCACATGCCGGTACCGTCGATCATGATCGGGTTCATGGAGACAACGGTAGGAATGTCATATTCCTTGGTCAGAGCGCAGACAAATTTCATCATGATCAGCGGTCCGATCGCGATGACTTTATCGATTTTCTGTCCGTTTTCGATCAGCTCTTTCAGTTTGGCGGTAACCAGACCTTTTTCGCCAACCGAACCGTCGTCGCTCATCAGATAGTACGTATCCGAAACGGCTTTGAACTCGTCTTCGAGAATGACAAGATCCTTATTGCGGAAGCCGACGATCGTTGTGACGTTTTTACCGGCATCGTGGAATGCCTTGGCCGTCGGCAGAGCGATTGCGCAGCCGACACCGCCGCCGATGATCACGACGTTTTCGCCTTCAATTTCCGAAGGACGGCCTAATGGACCGGCAAAGTCCGCGAGTTCATCGCCTTCTTCCAAAGCCATGAGCTTTCTTGTGGAGGCGCCGACCACCTGATAGATGATCGTTACCGTTCCCTTTTCGGGATCGGCGGCAGCGATGGTAAACGGAACGCGTTCACCGTCCTGGTCTGCACGAAGAATAATGAACTGACCGGCTTTCGCGTGCCGGGCAGCGTGAGGCGCATCGACCGTAATCTGAACGACGGTCGGATTGAGCACCTTCTTTTCCAGAATTTTGTACATAATCTTTTCCCTTCGCTAATGTGGTCTAATTATAAGCAAATTGTGTTTTCTCTTCTACACAGGCTCTTCAAAACGAAGCCGCGCAGGCTCTTTTTTCATGAAAATTCATGAAAACTTTTGATCCATCCAGACGGTTCGCGTACGCCCGTCGGATTTTCTCACACAAAAAAGATAAGCCTGTGCCCAGTCGGGCGCTTTACCAGATCCAATGCCGCATTTACCGCGTTCTTTCGCTGGACAAAGCCATCAAAAACAGAGTCTTTCGGTTGAAATGGCGAAAAGCCGCAGCAATCGAATCGGCAAAGTACCCGGAAACGGCCTGTACGTTCCCGTCAGATTTTCTGATCCAGATCGGCCAGTTCAAAATAGGTCGGAACAAATCCAGGGGGCATATCCATTTCGTAGTTGCGATCGCCCAGAAAATCGAGGAACGCCTGTTCGTCTTCCGGGCTGCCTGGATGAGCCAGACAGGTTTCGAAAAGATCAATGGTCCGCAAAGCTTTCTGCAGCGCTGTTTCCATCAGATCAAAGACCGATGCCGTGGTCGCTTCTCCGGATACCGGATGGCGCCATGGACTGTGCAGCAGATTGCATATGTCGACATTGTCTTCGTAATGGGCCGGAATGGAAAAGCCGGTCATCAGAAACTCCAGACGCGTTATTTTTTCCAGCGGGCGCAGCAGCTTTTTCTTAAGATCTTTCGGATCCCGGAAATGGCGTTCAATGCGCCGCCAGTCTTTCAGTACCTCCAGAAAGCTCGAAGGCGCAACGTGTTCGCCATAAATTTCGGCAATCGCCGGAACGTAAATCCGCGCCATGGCGCGTGCGGTCTGCGGCGATGTGGAAAAGCATTCCTTCGAAAAGTCATAGTCGGCAATCGTGAGATTTTTCCGGTATTTGAGCATGGCCGCGTCCAGCATCGATTCAAACTGATGGTGGCGCCAGGAACTGTCGCCTTTGCAGTTGCCTGTTTTCGAATAAATCAGCGGATGCATCGTGGAATCGAGCGCCCAGTGGCAAAGGTGGCCGCACACGTAGACGATCAGATCGTCCTGAATGTCCTTGTTTTTTTCGTTTTCAATCGAATGCAGCGCGCTTAAGTAAAAGTCATTGACGTGCTCGTTATGAAAGAGTCTGCCGTATTTGCGGATATCGGAAGGCTTGAGAATATCGTAAAAAGGATCGCTGTGATGAAAAAACAGAAAATCCGGTCCCTGGCTTCCTGTCAGAAACATCTTTCGCTTCGCGTTACACAAAGGATTGTTCAAGCGTTCGAGCACATCGTCCGCAAACAGGGCATGCGTAATCAGATTTGGCATTCTTCTTCCTCCAGTTTCTGTTTCAGGCCATCGGCCAGTTTCTTTTCGGCCAGCGTATCGAGCGAGCAGTATTCGCTGATATCTCTGGCCAGCTGCAGCTGCTGCAATCTGCGTTCATTTTGTGCCTGGCGGTATACGTTGACCGCCTGTACGCCGTTGGATACGTCCAGATCGTGATAGCTGACATCCTGGGCAAAGAGCGGCAGCAGCGTTTTCAGAGAACTGTGCGAACGCTGAGCAAGATTATAAAAGCAGCCGCTTTCAAAGGGCAGCGCAAGATCGATCATCCGCTCGCAGACCGATTCCAGCTGTTCTCGATACTCTGGAAACTGCTCGGCCAGCTGACGCAGACGCAGCTTTTCCGCGCCTTCCATATTGAAGACAAGAATGCTTCCCGTCTTTGGCAGATCGCGCAGCAGCGATCGAATAAACGCTTCCCGGCAGTCTCCCGTTTCAAAAAAGGCAGTATGGCTTAGCTTTCCCTCTCTGGTCTCGACATGCAGAGAATACTGAAAGCACAGCACATCAAACGGCCGCATGCCGGCATAGGGGGAGAGAACGTACGTGTCCCATTCAAAATCCAGATAGGAAAGCGGAAACGTCAGTTTGGAAAACCATTCTTCCACCCCGCCCGCATCCAGAAAATAGCCTTTTGGATTTCTGGCCGCCATGATCTGCGCGTACTGAAAAGGACTGCCCTCGACCGCTTCACCCGAAACCTGATCGAGCGTAACAATGCCTTTTTCCATCATCTGGCCGGCAGCAGCGCAGGAAGAAAGAAGTGCGACGGAATCATTTGGCAGCGTTCTCTTCTGATAGCACTCTTCATAAAAGGGACAGTGGGCGCTCGAACAAAGTTTGGTTTTGCGTACGGCGATTTCATCGAGTGAAAGATCAAGCGCCTGATCCAGCGCTTCTGCCGCCAGATTGAGAAACTTGCCGAAAGGTTCTTTCTGTTCGAGATCTCGAACCATTTCAATGGCTGTCGGCTTGCGAAATCCCCCGCGCGGTTTGCGCAGATGATCGTAGACGGTAAAAATCTCGTCCGCTTTTAAATCTGGATCGCTGATCAGATCGCTGCGCAGACAGATGAAGCGAATGGACGACACATCGATTCCATTGGCCGCCAGAACGGCACAGTCCGCGTACAGCCGATGCAGCATCGTATCTTTTGGGTTTGTTCCATACACGGGATACCAGACGATCCAGAGCGGCTTACCCTGTTCGATGGAGCCTTCCCGATCAAATTCCAGAACCGGAATCGTCGTGCAAATGCCCCGGCTTTCAAAGCGAAGATTTCGCGCCTTGTCGTGATGTCGCAAAATATCAAAGGAACGCCCGCTTGAATCTCCCTTTTGTCCACAGGGGAGAGGATCGTTTTCAAAAAGCTCTTCCAGGCGGCGGCGAAATTCGTGACCGTCGGGCAGTGCAAAATCATCGACTGCCCCATTCTGATGCCGTATTAAAACTACCTTGCGCAGACAGTTCAGGGCGCCTGCCGCTTCATTGGTGTGAATCATTCGTCGTTTCTCGCTCATAGGCACCATCTCCTCAT
Organism: uncultured Allobaculum sp.; assembly: GCF_948576815.1. Classification (NCBI taxonomy): domain Bacteria; kingdom Bacillati; phylum Bacillota; class Erysipelotrichia; order Erysipelotrichales; family Erysipelotrichaceae; genus Allobaculum; species uncultured Allobaculum sp. The sequence continues at coordinate 13,045 of NZ_CAPAEZ010000036.1, read as the reverse complement.
TTCCTCTTGCCTGATGCGGATGGACTGGAATGAAAGCGAAGCATTCCGTCCTTGTCCAAACGTATGCGAACGGCGGGCGGTCTGGTCAGGCAAAAGGACCCTCTTCTGACTATCATACTCAAAAATAAATCAGGCGGATACACGTCCGCCTGATCGAGAAATAAACAGCAGTAAAACTTCAGCGGGAAAAGTTTGCTTAATCCCTGTAAAGATCCAGGATGGAAGCAAGCTTGTCCGTATATTCCTTAGCCAGCCATTTGGGGGCCAGCAAAATCACATCGTTTCCAAAACGGAACAGATTGCGTTCGATATGCGCCGGATCGTCGCAGAAGAAAGAATAGGTCACCCAGCCTTCGCGCTGTTCGCCGATTTTTGCAAAGCTCTGGCCCCAGCGAATTTCTTCAAAGAAGCGGCACTGTTCCTTGCGCACTTCAATCAGATAAATTTCCTTGTCGGCGCGTGTAAGGGCGGAAGTACCCAGATAATCCTTGAGCTTGAAATCTGCCTGCCGTTCGAATGTCGTATCGAGAAGTTCGAGCTTTAAAAGGCGCGCCGGTGAAATCCGAAACGTTCGGACAGCCTGACGATAATGGTCAAAGCCGACAAAGTACCAGTTGCCGTCCGAGCAGACGACATCGTACGGATCAACGACACGACGGATGGGATCCTTGCTTTCGCGGGAATGGTACAGAATCGAGATCTGCTGGCGACGGAACACCGCTTTGCGGATCCGGCTTAAATCGTCCTTTGCGGATTCAGAGAAATCGTTAATCCGGCTCGGGGTAAAGTGAATCGGCTTTTCCGGATCGCTGACCGGGTTGGACGCGATAATTTCATCAAGCAGTTCCGCACCCTTGGCCGCATACGGCTGATTGGGCGTGGACAGCAGACTGTCTCGGATCGTGGTCAGAATATCGATCGATTCATCGTTATATAAAGGCAGAGGCAGGACGGCTCCGCCTTCAAGCTCATAGCCGCCTCCGGCACCGCGTACCGTTTTAATGGTATAGCCGGCTTGTTCCAGTTCTTTTTTGTATTCACGAATGTTTCTTGGATTGGTCTCGAGAAGCTCTGCAAGTTCAGAGGTACAGACCGTCTGTCGGCTTTTCAAGATCATAAGCATTCGGATGCAGCGGGCAGTTCGGTTCATTCTGTTTCCTCCTCATTCTGTTTTTCCAAAGTTGCATCAGCCGCGCACCTTGGCGGCTGGCTTTGTCTGGCGTTCAGAATCTTGTGTTCTGAATTCCGTATTTTACACGTTTGATCGCAGGTGTCGACTCTATGGCTTTTTTCTGTGCATCTCATTTTGCTCAAATCCATGAAATGATCCTTAAAGAAGAACAGAACACTCAAAACGGTTTTCTTTTCAAACGTTCTTCTTTTTGCATATTCGTCAAAAAAGCGAAAGAAGAACGTCAGGTTTTCAGCGAAAATCCGTTTAAAAAACGCCTGGATCCGACAGGTAAGCATACCGTCCGAAAAGCAGATTCGTAAACTTTTTCCAAAAAAGAAACTGCTTTTCACTTAATTTCAGTATATCGAACTCCTTAGGATTTCAACTAGTTTCCGAACGAATTTTCGCGTTCTTTTTACGCAAGTTAACAAATTTCTTCTTTTTAAAGTGCGTAAAAAGTAACATCTTCGTCAAGTTGTCCATACATAACACGCAGAAGCAAAAGATAGGACTAGACTTTGTGTATAATACGTGCACAAATAGTGACAACAAAAGCATTTACAGGATTCGCAGAATATATGGCTGTTTTAAGCGATTATGTAAGGGCTTGATGAGGTTTGGAAACCCGCTCATTTTTCTCTCATTTTGCTTTTTCGGGTTCCGCCAATTCTTCTGTTATTTTCAAGGCGTAAAATTGGCAGGTAATTATTTTTTTGCAGGAGGATCTGCCTATGAAATACATTTTCGTTACCGGGGGCGTCGTATCCGGGCTTGGCAAAGGCATCAGCGCTGCCTCGATCGGACGCCTTCTTAAAGCACGCGGCTACAAGGTCACGGCGCAGAAACTGGATCCTTATATTAATGTGGACCCGGGCACGATGTCGCCGTTCCAGCATGGCGAAGTGTTCGTCACCGACGACGGCCTCGAAGCCGACCTCGATCTCGGGCATTATGAACGCTTTATCGATGAAAACCTTCACCAGTACTCCAATCTGACGACTGGAAAAGTGTACTGGAATGTGCTTAACAAAGAGCGCGAAGGCAAATACCTCGGACAGACGGTTCAGGTCATTCCGCACATTACCGACGAAATCAAAAACTTCGTCATGCAGGCGGGACGTTATGCGGATGCCGATGTCATCATTACCGAAATCGGCGGTACGATCGGCGACATTGAATCCCAGCCGTTTCTCGAATCGATTCGACAGGTCGCAGCCGAAGCCGGACGAAACAACTGTCTGTTCGTTCACGTCACCTACATTCCCTATATTTCGGGAAGCAAGGAATTCAAGTCCAAGCCGACCCAGCATTCTGTCAAGGAACTGATGAGCTTTGGCATTCACCCCGATCTCATCATTGCCCGCTGCGATGAATCGATTCCCTCTTCGGTTCTAGACAAGATTTCCCTTTTCTGCAACGTCGAACCCGAGTCGGTCTTCGAAAACCGCACGCTCGATTCTCTGTATGAAGTGCCATTGATGCTGGAAGAGCAGCATATTGCAGACGTCATCTGCAAAAAGCTCGGTCTCGAAAACCGAACGCCGGATCTGGAAAACTGGAAAGCCATGGTCGATTCCATTCACAAAGCCGATCAGGAAGTCACGATCGGTCTTGTCGGGAAATACGTCGCCCTGCATGACGCGTATCTTTCTGTTGCGGAAGCGCTCCATCACGGCGCCTTCAAAAACGGAGTCCGCCTGAACATCAAATGGATCGATTCCGAACATCTCGACAATTTTGACGAAGTTTTCTCGGATGTCGACGGCATTATCGTTCCCGGCGGCTTTGGCGGCCGCGGCATTGAAGGCATGATTGCTGCGGCGGGCTATGCCAGAGAGCATAAGATTCCTTACCTGGGCATTTGTCTGGGCATGCAGATCGCAGCCATTTCCTTTGCCCGGGACGTCCTCGGACTCGAGCAGGCGAATTCCTTTGAATTTGATGAAAACACGCCCGATGCGATTATCGATTTCATGGCCGATCAGTCCAATGACATTCGCAAAGGCGGAACGATGCGGCTTGGCGCCTATCCGTGCTACATCCATGACGGTACCCGCCTGCATGATCTGTATCAGGCGGACCGTACGAGCGAAAGACACCGTCATCGCTATGAATTCAACAATCTCTACCGCAGCCGCTTTGAAGAAAACAAAATGACGATCGCCGGAACGAGTCCGGACAATTCTCTGGTAGAAGCCATCGAGTATACCGATCATCCATTTTATATCGGCGTGCAGTACCATCCCGAATTCAAATCCCGCCCTACCCGCGTACATCCGCTCTTTGACGGACTGATTCAGGCCGCTGTGAAAAACGCCAGAATGAAATCCGAAGAGCAGGAACAGGAGTAGGAACAGGGGTAAGAGCAAGCGTAAGAATAATTGTAATTTCAGCCGTCTTTGTGACGGCTTTTTCTCTGTCTTCCAATAGGATCCAGAAAGCCCCTCCGTATGTCCGGTATTCGATGACGCTGTAAACGCATGTGATTTTCAGGCCAGTCCGCATCGTATACAGAATGTACCCGCAGGGTGAATCCAGACGGACGCCGCTTTTTGCCGTCACTGCCGGAACACTCGCATACCGTATGCAAAGTGAGGTTGATTTTCGCGAATTTCTTTGCATTTCCTGTTCAAAACGTTACTTTTCCGGTCACGGTTCTTGTTTTTTTCGCCGGATGCAAATTATGGTGATAAAATTAAATTCATTTTTTACGAATCAATTTGTTCGCCTTTTTCATTTCATTTGTTATAATCACGATTGAATTCCGGCAGATGATGTCCTTTTTGGGCAATCGTTTGTGAAAAATCGGATTAACGACGGCTGTATGCCGTCTGGAGGACAGACAAATGAACAAAAAAGCATTTGCGGCTCTCACCGCTGCGACTCTCCTTTTCGCAGGCTGCACATCTGGAAGCGCAAACAGCTCCAGCGCGGCCGGTGAAACCAGCAACACCGCTTACGTAGACCACGACGGTCAGGACGTATCCGCACCCGTTACGAAGAAAGACGGAAAAATCACGGGCGTAACCATCGACGAAACCACCGAAGATGGAAAAACAAAAAAAGAACTCGGTGCCGAGTACGACATGAAGAGTGCTTCCGGCATCGGCAAGGAATGGAACGAACAGGTTGAATTCCTTGAAAAATACATCGTTGAAAACGGACCAGAAGCCGTTAAACTCGATGCAGACGGCTACGCAGAAGACGAAGACGTGAAGAGCGGATGCACCATTAACCTTTCCGCCATCATGGAAGCCGTTGACGAAGCAGCAGCGAAGTAATTCACTCAAATGCCTGCGCGCAAACTTTTGCGCCGTCAAAAATACGCATAGGAAGTAAAGGCATAGCCACCATACTCGAAAGACTTGGGGAAGTTCTGTTCGGGTTTAGCGTGTGCCTGAACTTTTAAACCATGCATAAACGAAAGCCTCATGACCGATCGCATGTCATGAGGCTTTTTTGCGGATTCAAATAGTATTTCGGTCGGGTTTCCTTCTCGCTTTTCGGGAAGTTAAAACCCAAGAATCTTAAAGGAATTGGGTTCGACATGAACCGATCCCTGAATGTCTTCGCTCTCGTCATTCATCAGGTTCGTCATGCGCTGATGGGCTGGAACCGGGATATCGACCGGTTCATCGAGCAGATTGACGGCGGTCCATACGGATTTCCCATCGAGGGAGCGCTGGAACACGCACCAGGGATTGTTAATCGCGATCTGGGTGTAGTCGCCATACACGAGTTCCGGATGCTCAAGACGGATTTTCGCCAGACGGGCGATCTGATCCGTCAGTTCATTCCATTGAGGAACTTTAACTTCCTTGCGCAGTTCCGTATCGTTCTGGTTTTTGCGGCCTTCCATTCCCCACTCGCTGCCGTAGTAAACAGCCGGAATGCCCGGCATCGTAAAGAGCATTGCATAAATCGCTGGCAGCTGCTTTTTGTTTTCGAGCTGGGAAGCGATTCGGTTGACGTCATGATTATCGACAAAGGAGAGCAGATGCCTGCCGGTATAGAGACACCACGGTTCCTTGCCAAACTGGCGTTTGAAGGAATAGAGAATCTCGTAAAAGTTTTTCGAGTTGAACGAGGAATACAGTCCTTTGTAGCATTCGTAGTTCGTACACGAATCGAGCATCTCGCTGTTTACCCAGGTGTTGTAATCGCCATGGAGCGTTTCGCCAAGCAGGAAAAACTCCGGATTGCGGCTTTTGACATGATGATGAAGCGTACGCAGGAAATCCGGATCCAGGCAATAGGCGACATCGAGACGAAGACCGTCTACGCCAAACGTGTCGATCCAGAAATCGACGACGGAAAGAAGCTCCGAAACGACTTCCGGATTTTTCAGGTTGAGCTTGACGAGCGCGTCATACCCTTCCCAGTTCTGGTACCAGAGATGATCGTCATAGGAATTGTTGCCGTTGAAATCGATGAGAAACCAGTCTTTGTAACGCGAATTTTCCCGGTTTTTCAAAACGTCCTGGAACGGCGGATATTCCCTTCCTGCATGATTGAATACTGCGTCAAACAAAACCGAAATGCCGTTTTCATGATAATGGTCGACCAGATGCTTCAGGTCTTTCTCGTCCCCGAGCCGGGAGTCGACTTTGCGATAATCCGTGGTGTCGTAACCGTGGCTGACGGATTCAAACAGCGGATTGAACAGAACCATGTTCATGTTCAGCTTTTTGAGATGATCCGTCCACGTTTCAAAGCGGCCAAGCCGGTGCGTCAGCTGGCGGTCGTTTTCAAATGGAGCACCGGCAGCGCCAAGCGGATAAATCTGATAAATGTTGCTGGAAAATGCTTTCATACATAAAACATCCTTTCTCTGAAAGTGTATCCGCTCAAACCCGTACTTTCCAATCCCAGACAATCATTTGGAAAGCAATTCAAACAAAAAATACAAATTGATTTATCAACAATCCGCAGTACAGTCTTCCTATACCCAAACCAAGAAAAATCCGGTCCAAAACAAAGAAAAATCCGGATCTTTCTCTTTCGGGAGAAGCCGGATGTATGTTTCTGTTTTTCAGCTGCCTGCGGGCAAAGCTAGTCTTCGCAAAGATCTGCCGGTTTAACCTGGAAGGTTTCGATCAGATCGTTCGGATTCATTTCAATCTGCACGCCGATCTGACCGCCGGAAAAAAATCGGATCGTGAGAGAGGGCGCTCTGATCAATAAACGTTGCAAACTTCTTTTTCATGCCAAGCGGCGAACAGCCGCCATGTACATAGCCGGTCAGCGGAAACAGTTCCTTTTGCGCGATCATTTCAATCTTCTTGGTTCCCACCGCTCTGGCGGCTTTTTTCAGGGAAAGATGGGCGTTTGCCGGCAGCATGAACACGTAATGTTCTTTATCGTGTCCGACGGTAACGAGCGTTTTGAACACCTGCTCTTCGGTTGTATTTAGCAGATGGGCTACCGTCTGTGCATCCGCAGCTTCGGAAAGCTTTAAATCATGCGGAACATAGTCAATTTTATGCGTATCAAGCTGACGTATCGCGTTTGTCTTTTTTACTTTCACTGGAAATTCGCTCCAATCTGGCAAGGATCTGCCTTGCGGCGGCCACTTTGGTCATCGAATGATCCATCGCCGTTTTCAAAATGTACTGGTGGGCTTTCTCTTCCGACCAGCGGCACTTCAAAGCCAGTTCGATTTTGACCTGACTGATGAATTTTTCATCCTGTGCCTTCTTTTTCTCCCGCATCAGCGACTGGGAAAGACGTCTTGCCTCATCAATGGACTTGCGCAAATACGCAAGAACCTGAACCAGAATGGTCCGCGCCGTATTTACGGGCAGAACCAGAATCGGGACGCTTCGCATCTGATAGGACAGCGTATCGACCAGCTCGGGTGAGCAGAGGATCAGACCGGAAATCTGATGCAGCGCGCAAAGTTCCAGAACAAGAGAAGGAATCGCAGACTGGCGTCTTTCCACTTTCACTGCGATCAGATCGACCAATGAGGAAGCCAGATAGCGTCTGGCGCTGCTGCTGTCCATGCGCAAAACGGCATTCCAGCCGCAGTTTCGCAGCAGGTCTTCACTGAGCTGCGGCAGCTCATCGAGGATGAGCAGAGTTCTCACGGACACAGCATTACCCTCTGGTTTTATACGCCTGAATTACGGCCGGATCGATATAGTGCTCAACAAATGCGGACTGATCCGCCAGAATCTGCGCTTCCAGGCGGCTTGCGGCGACTTTCTGGATGGGAACGTCTTCAATTTTGAGATTTTGCCGCAGGCCTTCCATACCCGCAAACAGCACAAGAGCAAAGGTCAGATACGGATTGGCCTGCGCATCGGGAAGGCGGACTTCCAGCACGTCATGCGATAGCGGCGGAATGCGGACCATGACGTTGCGAATTCGATCCGAAAAATTAAAGCGCTTAGGTGCCGTCGCATACGCCAGGCGCGTATACGATTCGGCAGAAGGGCAGAGAAAAAGCTGAACGTCCGGCAAATAGCGCAGCAGTCCGGCGATAAAGGCGCCCTGTTTATACAGACTGTCCCCGAGAAAACGGATCTGCACGTGCATCGCACTTCCCGGCTGATTTTGGAGCGGGTTTGGCGAAAAATCGGCATAGAGACCATTGGAATTGGCAGTCGTACGGACAATCCACTTAAACAGAGACGCTTCATCGGCAGCATCGAGCGGTTCTGAAAAATGAAAGTCGATCTCATTTTGTCCCGGACCGAGCTGATGGAACGATTTATGCGGATCCAGCCCCATTTCTTCAAGCAGCAGACAGATCTCACGGCGGATATTTTCCCCGCCATCTAAGGGCGCCACATCCATATAGCTTCCCTCATCAAAAGGAATCTTCGTTCGCTTTCCCTTTTCGTCGCGTTCAAAAAGATAAAACTCAAATTTGGAGGCCATGAGCAGATCCAGATCGAGAGCATGCGCCTGATCGAGGGCATTTTTCAGCAGGGTGCGCGGATCCGGTTTATATTTGCGGCCGTCAATATGATACAGATCGCAGACCATATGAATCACGCCGTTTTCCATGGATCGCCAGGGCAGAAGAATCATCGTCGAGGCGTCCGGCTTAATGACCAGATCTTCCCCGTTTGTGCTGTTTCCAAAAACCTGCGATCCGTCGATCGTAATTCCCTTCTCAAACGCCTTTTTCAGCTGTACAGGCATGATCGAGACATTTCTCTGTACCCCAAATAAATCGTAGTAGGCCAGGCGGATGAATTTTACGCCTTCCTCTTCCACATACTGCAAGACATCATTCTGACTGAACATAAAGATTCCTTCCTGTTCGGTATGAACCGGCTGAACGATTCAAATTCTCATTTTGTATCGAAAATCCGCTTTTTGGCGCTCGAAGCAGGAGCCGATTTCAACAGGCGGATTTGTTTTTTTTATACGCTCTTTCAAGTATAGACAGTCGGCGCAGAGATTATCAAAGCTTTCTGTACAGTTCAAAAACTCACCATCCAGAGGGCGGTTTATTTCTGAACTTGAAATCGATTTCCTGCATTATTCCCCTGTGCGAATTTGGAAGCAAATAAAAAAAGATGGCCAAATTCTTTTCCAAACGGACCATCCAGTCGAACCGGAACTTTACCTGGACGGCTAAATCTGTGGGCTCTTTGCAGCGCCTTCGGAATGTTCCAGCCGCTTCTGGTAATTCTGGATAATCTTTTCCAGCGTAATTTTCTTCATTTCCTTTTCAAACTGCTGCTGAAATTCGTCAAAGCTGTCCTGCAGAGCCAGACAGAAAGGAACAGAAAGAATGACTTCTTTTTCCGCAGTGAGCGACTGGCAGAAAGCGGCCGACTGGATCCGGCAGGCGTACGGTCTTGTCATCTATGCAGCCAACGGCTTTTCCATGAGTGAAAACCTTGCGATCCTCCGTCCTTCTGGCTGGTTCAGTGAAAATTTTGCCGACTTTATTCAGAAATACGGCTTTCAGACTCCTTTGCAGGGCTTGAACTATCCTTTCCCAAGTCCAGCGAGTTTAATGCGTTTTATACCCGGCTGCTCAAAGGCATTCACTACGAGAAGCCAGTCTCTCCGATTCTGCCTACGCTTCGACAAATTACACAGAATCGGCCAGACTATATCCTGACCACAAACGTGGAAGACCGCTTTGCGCAGGCAGGATATCCTGAAAATGGAATCTTTTATCTCGAAGGCCGCTTTACCCATCGAGCAAATCATGAATACATACCAGAAGAAGATCTGTCCTCCATCCATTCTCCTATGGATCTGGAAACTGCTTTTTAAGACCGCTCACCGCCCAGATGCCGTGTGGTTATCCGCAAAGCTGTCTGATCGAGATGAATCATCAAAAAATGTTGTCAGCCCCTGTTTCCTCTGTTCGAGAGCTCGATATGACCGGCAATTTGCAGGAAAATCTTGAACTTCTTCAAAATGAACTGCAACGATAAACATCGCTTTTTCAAATACAGACCAAACCGGAAGCCTTCATCACCGGGAAAGAAGGACTTCCGGTTTATTTCAGGCAGTATTCGATTATGAGCTGCATCGGCAGGTGCCATCGTTTTTTAAGGCAAGCCGCCGAACCCGCTTTCCTGACTGCTTCGTCAGCATAAGTCAGACTATTTTCTTTATTCGGGCAGTCGACTGTTTCTACGGATATCTTCAAGCTGTCTTGCGGTCTGAATCTTGTTTCGATCGTTCTTTTCATAGTGTCTGGCAAAGAAGCCGGCATAAAGAACGTTCAGCAGATAGGATACGGACTGCTCGCTCGCAAATGTTGCAATCTTGGTATAGAGATGTTCATCATCTGGAATGGTCAGAACGTTTGTAAAATTTTTGCGAAGATAATTATTTCCCGCGCTGGTCAGAACGGCGGTGGGAATTCGGGCGTCCTTAAGATACGGAACGATCGTCATCGGTTCCGCATCGGAATTGTTTCCGGCGTAGGAAATGAGAATGGCCATATCCAGACTGGACAGCGTTCTGGCGGTAATGCCCATTTCCCTGGGGGTACATACTTGCACGGGTTTCTGTATCGTCATCATTTTTCTGGCAAAAAGATACGCACTGTACGTATGGGGTGAGATACAGAAAACCGCAATCCGTCTTGCCCGCTCCATTAAGGAGACAATCCGGCTGACCATGTTCAGATCCAGCGTTTCCCGGGTATCTTCGATGGTCTGAATCATCGTTCTGGCCAGCGCATCCGTGATGAAGTTCAAATCCGAATCCGCCTGAAACGGATAGTTGACATCGACCCGTTCAGGATGGACCTGGGCCGTGTACAGCTCGGCGACCACATCGTCTCGAAAATCGCGCCAGCCCGCATAGCCAAAGCTCTGCGCAAAGCGGACTACGGTCGGTTTGGAGACAAAGGCAAACTCGGCTAGGTTTTCCAGAGAAAGCTCATGAAAACCGGTTCGATGTTCAAGAATGACCTATGCAATGCATCGCCTCGTATTAGAATACTTCAGAGCGGCTTCTTCAATTTGCTGGATGAGTTTCATGCTGTCCTCCCGCCTGCCTCTGCAGGGGATGTATTTTCATCTTAACAAGTCAGAGAATTGAATAAAACCTCTTACGGTCCATTTGGTTCCTTTCTCCTGCTCGTGCAAAAAGATCATCCGATTCTAGTGGAAAACTGCTTTTCCCTTTTTCTATCTCCAGTTTTCTATCTCCAGATTCCGTTGTTGAAAAAAGAGCAGGAAGACATATTCCAGAGAAATGGCTCTTCCCGCTCTTTTCGATTAATCTTATAACCTTTGCCTTTGATCTTTCGTTTTTCTGATTCAGATAACTGCTGGTTTACAGTCACTTGGACTGGATCAGGCTTTCTCCGTTGGTCTGAATGACATCCCGGTACCAGTAAAAGCTGTCCTTTGGAATTCGCTTCATATCCTTGAGATCTTTTTCATCCCGATTGATATAGACGAAACCGTAACGTTTCTGATAGCCCTGGTGGGTGCTGACCAGATCCATAAACGACCAGGGGCAATAGCCCATCAGCTCAACGCCATCCTGAATGGCCAGAGCAGCCTGTTTTAGATGCTTTGCATAGTAGTCGATTCGATAGCTGTCGTGAACATGGCCGTCATCTTCCAGAAGGTCTCGGGCACCCATACCGTTTTCCGTAATCAGCAGCGGCATGTGGGCATGGGCATAGAGGCGGCGCAGCGTCGTACGAAGACCGACGGGATCAATTTTCCAGCCAAATTCGGTCGATGGAAGGCATTCGTTTTCTTCTGCACGGTAAACGCCTTCTTCCCCGACCATCACCTGCTGATCGCCGTTTCGCGGCTGGCGGTCATGCCCGTCATTTTTTGGTGCGCTGACGGTAGCGGTCGCGTAGTAGTTCACGCCCATGAAATCCGGTCTGGCTTCGCGAAGAAGCTCCATATCCCCTTCCTGAATTTCCGGCTGCCAGCCATGGTCTTTGAGATACTCCCAGGCCAGCGAATTGTACCGTCCGTGTGCATACATATCGATGTACAGCCAGTTGCGCAGCGTTTCCCAGTTATCCGCCGCAATGGAATCTTCAGGGGCACACGTCTTGGGATAGACGGCAATGATATTCGGGGCAGCTCCGATGTGGGCTTCCGGATCGATCGTTCGCAGTCTCTGAATGGCTCTTGCTGAAGCCAGAAACATGTGATGGTTTTGCTGGTAAAGCTCTTTCTGACTCGGTACACCGCGGGGATTCATCGCGCTTGGATGCAAAATCATGACACTCTGCTCGTTGATCGTCAGCCAGTCCTTAATCTGATTCTGGAATTCCTGAAACAGCAGGGCCGCATACGCTTCGAAGGCATCGATCGTCTCCCGATTGGACCAGCCGCCGTTTTCGTCAAGCGCCAGAGGTAGATCGAAATGATACAGTGTAGCGATCGGGCGAATGCCGGCAGCGCAGAGTGCGTCGACGAGTTTGTGGTAAAAATTCAGACCTTCCTGGTTGATCTTCCCTTTTCCTTCGGGGAAAATCCGGCTCCAGGAAAAGGAGAAGCGATAGGCTTTCAGCCCCATCTCCTTCATCAGCGCCACGTCCTCCAGGAAGCGATGGTAATGATCGCTGGCTACGGAGAAATCGGACGTTTCTGCCGGATGGTGAAGATCCTGTACCGACAGACCTTTTCCGTCTTCGGCTGCAGCGCCTTCTACCTGATAGGCGGAGGTGGAAGCGCCCCAGAGAAAATCTTCGGGGAACGCAGTTTTTTAAAATCTCTGGATATGTCATACGAGGTAACCTACAAAGGCCATCAGCGTATTGATGATACAGGTAAACCATACTATGTGAATGAGTACACAGAATCCTATACTGTGCCTACACAATACAAAGTGTTCTTTACTCTCTCATTGTTCTGTGGATTCAGAAAAGGCGAAACACTTGCTTTGCACTGGAATGACATTGACTTTAAGGAAAAGAAAATCTCTATTTCAAAATCGGTGCGTATGACGGAAAACGGATTTGATTATAAAGAACCTAAGACAAAGAAATCTGTCAGAAAGGTATCTATTCCAGATGATGTAATCCCACTTTTGAAGCAGTATCACTTTGAGTACATACAGACACGATTTAGTCATGGTACTGCATGGCAAGGCGATTTGAGCAATGGCGGTAATCTATTTATTCAAGCAGACGGAAAGCTTATGGGGCATACAACACCATATCAGTATTTTACAAAGCATTTACACCGCTATAATGAGTGGGTGCAGAATAATCCAGACAAAGCAAAGGCTGAGGGATTAGAGGAATTACCGATTATTCCGCTTCATGGGTTGAGACATTCATGTGCTACCTTGCTTAATTATCTGGAAGTCAACATCATTGAAATATCAAAGACATTAGGACATTCAACCTGTTGTTTTTTGTAGTTTAAAACTGGTCCAAAAAAGCGAAAATCGGATTTGAAAACT
>NZ_CAPAEZ010000035.1:0-25898 GCF_948576815.1 uncultured Allobaculum sp. | reverse complement strand
CCCTTTTTATTTTCTATATGAAGACATTGGCTCGGAGGATCCCACAAATATTTTCGTAGAGCCATTATTTTTCGGAGGTGCGAATCATGTCTTCAGGAATCATGGATGGATCAAACATGACCTTGGAATGGTTGTTCCAGATCAGCTCGCGGTTTAGGAGATAACCGTCAGCATCGCAGACTTCCTTATAAATTTTGCTGATGCGGTAATAGGTATCGCCTTCTTTTTCAAAATGATGATCGTCTTCCGTGATGCGATAAGTCTGATCAAATGGATGGGTGCTGCGAAGTTCCGCCGTCAGGGTGTCGTCCGGGCAGATGATCACCAGCTGGAAATCCGCATCCGTTTCGTTTTTGAAACGGTAGTCCACATAGTTGTAGGCAACCGAGGTTCCGTTGGCCATGGGAATGCGATGGTCGAGATCGCACGCCAGCGCATCGGAATGCTGGTGGAATTCGGTAATGGTTAAAGGACTGCGTAAAACCGCGTTGCAGATCACGTTGGCCAGATTGCACAGACCGCCGCCCACATCCACGATCAGACGGTTGTCCTTAATGACACGTCCTTCACGGTAGCCTTTCTTTCGAGAAATGGAACCGACGGTTTTCCAGAAGGAGAAGGTTTCGCCTGGATGAATGATCATGCCGGTCAGCTTGCTGGAAGCGATGTGGACATTGACTGCTTTGTTTTCCTGCGTGACGGGATCGATTCCCGGTCCCTTTTTCATCATGGGAACGGAATAGGAAGCCACCACATACGGAAGCGGTTCCTCCTGCCGTGTTCTGGAGATGGTTTCTTTCGAGACCAGGTCCTGTATGTTACGAACCAGAATGCCTTTGTTTACCGACAGCTGCCATAAAAACGGATAGCGTTCGGAAAGAGGTCTGCGCTCACTCATGCCTGTTCTCCTTTCTTCAGACGGATATGACCTAGCCGATGATCGTATCGGCCGTTTTGAAACAGTTTCAGAAGAGCGGCTTCTACATAGCGGGTTTTTCCGATCTTCTGTCCCGGAACGGTAATGTAGTGGACCAGAATACTGGGGATACCTGCACCATTGGCACAGACAATATCCTTGAAAATCTGATCGCCGATGACTACGGCCTGATCCGCCTTCAGATTCAGCATCTCCAGGGACTTCCGGCAGGCAGCGGGATCGGGCTTGCCCGCTTCGGCAACGTATGGCGAATCGATATTTTTCAGAAAATCCAGAATACGCTCTTCGCTGTTATCCGAGAGGATCAGCGTCTGAAAGCCGAGCTGATGCAGTCTGGCAAACAGCCCGTCCACTTCGGGTGTGGATGGATCGCCATGATGAACGAGCGTATTGTCGAGATCAAAAATCAGCCCGCGAATGCCCTGAGCGTAGAGCTTTTCATAATCGATCGCAAAAACCGAGGGGACGTATTCATACGGATAATACTTTTCTAGCATGTCGTCTCCTTTTTCGTTTTAGCCGCCCTGTCTTCTGCAGATTTGTCTTTCGCTGCCGGGCGTGCCGTATCCCCAGTATTCTCCGTGTTTGTCAAAGGCGTCTGCATATACTGGCAGACCGTTTCAATCTGCTCATTGATCGGGCCGCCAAAATGATTTTCGAAAAAGGCGCTGCCGATCGTAAAGGCCCAGGGCCTGCAAGTGCGCAGCGTGTCGAGACGGCCATAATCGTTAATGATTCCCGCAACGCATACCGGAAGCGGGCAATGGGCGACGAATTCACGAATCAGCAAGTCTGCATCTTCGGGACTTCGATAGCCAAGCAGATCGATGCCGTCCACGCCGGCTTCGGCCAGGGCTCTGGCTTCTTCAAGCATCTCCAGGGCGCTTCCATATAAAATGGAAGGCCGCTCTTCCACTCTTCCGACAAAGGGCATGTACTTCAGACCCGCTTTTTTGCAGATGGCGTGAATGGCCGGCGAGTACTTCGTACCCATCATCATTTCAAAGCCGCATTCCACGGCAAGAAGGGCGCCTTCGAGTCCTTCTTCTTCGCTGTAGGCGACGACTTCAAGCGCCGTGTGCTTGCCGCAGTCTTTCATGCGATGACACAGTGCCTTCATCTGTTCAAGCGGCAGCGGTTCTTCTTTAAAGCCAAACCATGCCGCGGGGCTGTTTCTGCACTGTTCAAAGACAGCCTCTGCGTCGGGAATGGTCAAATCGTTATGCGTAAGCATGACAATCAGCTGGGGAAAATCTTCCATTCAGGAGCTCCTTTCTGCGTTGAGACGGATTCAGATCCGTATCCATAAATCTATAGAACGGTCAGCCGCTGGAATCGAGAAGATCCCGATCCCATAGGCTTTAGACAACCGGTTTTAGACAATAGGGGTAGACAAAATGGAAAAAACAGGCTCTTTGTACAGATGAAAAATGTATAGAACCTCTTACAATCTTCAAAAATAAATCATTTTTCCAGCTCTGTACAGAAAGAGCTCCTGCAAAAACCAGGGATCGTCTTGGGATCAAGCAGGAAAGAACCATTCAGAAGAGCTTTCTCTATCGGGAAATACGCGATTTTCGGGGATCCGCTTACGTTTTGGAAAGTCAGTTCAGCCGCATCTTTAAACGGCAGGAGACAGAGCCAGACAAAGAACCCAAACTTGGGATCTTCTCGCCGCCAATCGAAGCGCTCCAGTCGAAGAATAGACAATTTTGACGATCAAAATAAATTGGATTGGACTTCGCATATTTTGATGTTTCTTCTTTCCAGCGCACGAGCGATTCAGCGCGCTCTGTCCGGGACGTTTGTAAGGTGGTATGGTATTAGGGCAAAAAGAGGACACCGGCTGATTTTGGGCTTGCGTACGCTTGAATATCGACAGAAATCGGTCGAAATCAAAGCGGAGCACAGCCGCTCAGAAAAGCTTTTCTGTGTCTTCTTTTCAAACTGAATTATGGAAAATACAAATTGATTTTCAGAAATCGGGATAGATTTGTCCGTTTTTTTTTGACGCTTTTAAACGGACGCTCAAAGGGGTCAGCAAAAGAGGCTAAAACGGATCGCACAGCGCATGGAAGCGTTTCGGTTTTCCAAATTTGCATCTTCGAGATTCGTCCAGAATCTGTCCGGGTCTGATCAATATCCTTTTGGTGTTGGAATCGAGTTCGAATCGCCGCTTTGCCCGAAACGAAATCCAATTTGTATAGAACAGAAAAATACGGCAGTCCGACCAGGATTCTTTTCCGGCATCCGGAAAACTGGACGGCGGATCCGTTTTGAACAGGAAGGGTACTATGGTTTTTTCCAGTCTGTTATTCGTCTTTGCTTTTCTCTCGATCAGCATGGGCATTTACTTGTGCGTTCCCAAACGCTATCAGAATACCGTTCTGCTCGTATCGTCACTGATCTTCTATTCCTGGGGCGGTCCGATGTATCTTCTCCTTTTATTAGGAGAAACCGCGATCAGCTGGGTGTGCGCCCTGCGAATCGGAAATCTCAAAAGCAAAAAGAAAAAGAAATTCTGGATGACGGTGGAATGCGTCGCCCTGCTCGGGCTGCTCGCCATTTTCAAATACACCGGCTTTATCGGCTCTACTATGCAGGCGCTCACCGGCTTTCCAGAACACGTCGCGCAAATCGTTTTGCCGATCGGCATTTCCTTTTATACGTTCCAGCTTCTGTCCTATGTCATTGATGTGTACCGCGGAGAAGTGAAGGCTCAGCGAAACTACGCGCGCCTGCTTCTGTATTCTTCGCTGTTTCATCAGTGCATCGCCGGACCGATCGTTCGCTACAAAACCGTAGCCGATGAAATCGAACATCGTTCCGTCACGATGAACGATGTGTACGCCGGCATTCGCCGCTTCAGCATCGGTCTGGCCAAAAAAGCCATTCTTGCCAACGGCATCGCACAGGTCGCCGATCAGCTGATGTCTACCAACGCGCAGACGCTGGCCGCAACGCCGGTGCTTGGCGTCTGGATCGGCGCGCTGGCCTTTACGCTCCAGCTGTATCTCGACTTTTCCGCCTATTCCGACATGGCGATCGGCATGGGCCGCATGGTCGGTTTCCATTATCTGGAAAACTTCAACTATCCGTACATGGCCGTTACCGTTCAGGATTTCTGGAGACGCTGGCACATTTCCCTGTCTTCGTTCTTCCGGGATTATGTGTACATCCCGCTTGGCGGAAGCCGCGGCGGTACTCTCATTTACGTACGCAATATGATCGTCGTCTGGTTTCTGACCGGTCTGTGGCATGGTGCCTCCTGGAACTATGTTCTGTGGGGCCTTTACTACCTCTGCTTCCTGCTGCTCGAACGCTTTGTCATTCGTCAGCGGATTCCCAACGGCTGGAACCGCCTGTATACCTTATCCGTAGTCCTCTTAGGAACGGTGATCTTCCGCTTTGAAGATGCGAACACGCTGATTCTGGCATTCAAAGGTCTGTTTGGACTGAACGGTGCCGGCTTCTTCAGCTGGTCCGTATGGTCCGTCTTCCTTTCCAATATTTTCCTCATCGCCGCCTGCATGATTGGATGCACGACGCTGAGCGTCTGGATCGAACGTCTGTTTTCGGTTTGGGCCAGCAATAATTCCGTCGGCTTCGCCCTCTATTCCATTGAACAGGTCGCTCTGCCGCTGTTCCTGCTTGCTATATCCGTGCTTGCGCTTATCGGCAACGCCTATAACCCGTTCCTGTATTTCCAGTTCTGATCCGTTAACCCAAGTCGTGTGAAGCGGTCTTTCCGCTTCCTAGAAAGATTGATATGAAAAAACGATTTTCCAGAAAGCAGCGAAAAATTCTTTATTATTCGAGAGCGCTGGCGGTGGCCCTGTTCTGTCTTTGCATGGCCATCGGGACGATCAACGGACTGCTGCTGCCGCTGCGTCCCAATACTTCCGCGATCGAAAAGCGCGATCTGACCCCGTTTCCGACGTTCAGCCTGACCTCCTTTATGGATGGATCCTGGTTTTCGCAGATTTCCACGTGGTACGCGGACAGCTATCCTGGCCGCGAAAAGCTCGTTGCGATGAACAACGACCTTCAGAAGCTCAAAGGCATTCCGCAAAACGAGATGGTCATTGGCGGCAATGTCACTGCCGATGAGATCGGCGGCAAGGAAAAAGCCAGTTCCAGCGCCGCGAGCAGCGAACAGGGACAGTCCGCCGACAGCCAGTTTGAAAAGCGCACTGAAGCGCCGGAAACCAATCAGCTGGCCGCCGATATTGAAGACTCCATCATGGAAGGTCTGCTGATTAAAGACGGCGGCGCCTATGGCGGCTTCTACTTTGTACAGGAAGCCTGCGATACGTATACTTCCGCTCTCAACCGCGCAGCGGAGGAGCTGAAAGGGATCACCAACGTCTACTCGATTCTCGCTCCGGTAAACGCCTCGATCATGCTCGATGACGAAACGTACAAAAAGCTCTCCGGTTCCGATGCCAAGCAGGGCATTGAATACTTCTATTCCCGCTACAACGATCTGGTCAAACCCGTTGGCACGTACGACATCCTGAAGGAACATTCTTCCGAACCGCTCTATTTCCGTACCGACCATCACTGGACACAGCTTGGCGCCTATTATGCCTATCTCAACTTCTGCAAAGTCAAAGGGATCGAGCCTGTGAACAAGGATGAACTCGAACGTCTCGAATACTATCCGTTCACCGGTTCCTATACCGGCATGGTGCCGACCGCTACGTTCACACCCGATACGTTTGAAGCCTGGGTGCCCAAAGGCGGCAACACCATGAAAGTATTCACCGGCGACTTTGGCAACCCCAACAGCGATCAGTACTACGATGCGCAAGTCGTAAATACGTCCGAAGCCATCGACCAGTACAACCATTACATGCGCTTTATCGCCGGCGACCAGCCCTTCATTGAAATCGACAACAACGAAATCAACGACGGCAGTTCCGCCCTGGTCATCTCCGAATCCTACGGATGTGCGTTCGTCCCCTGGATCGTCAACAACTACGACAAAGTCTATGCGATGGATGAACGCTATGCGGAAGGCAACTTTGTAACCTTCTGCAAGGAAAACAACATCACCGATCTGATCGTCGTCAACAACATCCAGCTGGCCAACACCACCACACTGGCAGCTGCCATCGACGAAAAGCTCCACTAATTTTCAAAATAGCGAAAGGCCAGTCCGAATCAAAACGGACTGGCCTTTTCCAAGGGTCGAGTTTGTATTTGGCTCAAAGCGGCTGAACCGGATGAGAGAATTCTGCGAAGAGTCTCTCCAAAAACAGAAAAAATGGATTTCTTGTCAATCCGGATTGGCTGTATCCCTTAGTTTTCCGCAGGAGCGGCTTCTGGATTCTCCACTGGCATTTCAGTTTCCGCAGATGGAGTTTCGCCCTCCATAGGCTGATCCGTACCGGACTGCGCATCTTCTGCAGGTGCGTCGGTTTGAGAAGAGGCATCGCTTTGCAAACTGGATGTGAGCAGCGGCGCCTGCGCTGGAGCATTGTCGTCGGCTTTGGAGCCGGAGACGAGCGTGAAGTAAGAATATTCGACGGGGGAATTGATTTTGGCGGGAACATCCACGCAGCCGATGCCGCTGGAAATGGTGTACGGGAAAGAAAGCTTCTGAGACTTGGATCGGTTGATCTGGGTGCTGCCTTCCACCGTCCGGTAATTGCCGAAAATCGGCCATTTCACCTGCGATCCGTGGGAGTTTCCGCAAAGCGCAAGATCGGGACGAAGCGAAGAATTTTGTACCGCAAGCAAATTGTCGGGGAAGTGGGAAAGCATCAGACAATACGTGTCGCCGGGAATGGTGGACGCAATCGCTTCCGGGTCGGGCTGCAGGCCCAGACCGGCGAGGCGAATGCCGCTGCCCGAACCGTTGGAAAGAAGAACCGAAGCGTTGTCGAGCATTTCGACCTGGCTTCGACCGTAGACGTCATTGACTTCGAGAAGACGGTTCATGGACGTCTGATCCTGTTCGCCATAGACGGCGAATTTTCCGCTCGGCGCTTCGACGCGGCTGATCCAGTTCACCATCTGATCGCACATTTCACCGCTGACTTCCGCATTTTTCGAGAAGAGATCGCCGCCGATCAGCAGAACGTCCGGATCCAGAGAGGCGATTTCATCAAAGAGTTTATCGCCTTTTTCAACGGGGAAATTCTCGCCGTATTCGATGTCACTCAGATAGACGATCGAAAGCTGGTTCAGAGAGGCGGGAATTTTCGTCGAACGGATTTGCGAAAAGTTCGAGTGCACCTGGTAGGGGGCAACGAAAATGCCGTTGTAAAGGGTCAGGGTCAGGCAGGTCATGCAGAATACGGCAATGCCGATCACCCACATGGAAATTGTCAGCCACAAAGGCTGTCTTCTTTTTCGGGAATGTACGCGATGCGCGGTTCGTCTGGCCATAATCCTGCTCCTTTCGCCTAAAAAATGGGTTCATGGACAATCTATTATAAATCATTGGCTTCCATAGAGATATCCTCTTTCTTTTTCGAGCAGTGTTCCCGCGGGCGGCGCGTGACCGGCTGGATTAGCCGGACCGGGACCGGCATTCCTGCTCCAGATCGAAACGATGCGGAGAAGAAAAGCTTCAGAGGTATGGAAAAGGCGGTCTGTGCAGACCGCCTGGTAAAAATCAGAATGAATTTGTGGATCGGCTAAAACCGAGGGCTGGATTCTCTCGATCAGCTGTTTTCCTGCGAAGCCGGTTTGGCGGCGGGTGCAGGTTTGTTTTCCGCCGATCTGGATCCGTGCACTGCGGCATGGGTCTGGGTATGACCGGCGTTTTTTCTGGCCTGCTGTCTTGCACGATGCTGCGCGGCGAGTTCTTCCATGGCTTTCTTGGAGTTCAGAATAACCGGAATAACGATCGGGTTGCGGTGCGTCTTCTTATAGAGGAAAGGCTCCAGAGAAGAACGGATGCAGTTTTTGATGTCCGCGAACGTCGTTCTTTCTTTCAGTCGGGCCTGCAGGTTGGTCGAAACGATGAATTCGGCTTCCTTGAGCAGCGCCTGCGCGTCTTTCAGGAAGACGAAGCCGCGGCTGACGATAACAGGTCTTGCCAGCAGCTTGTTGGCGCTGGAATCGATCGGAACGATGACAGCCACCAGACCGTTGTCGGCCAGGATGCGGCGGTCTTTGAGAACCGCGGTAGAAAGACCGGAAATGTCGTTGCCGTCGACGTAAATGTCGTCACCCTGGTAACGCCAGTCGGACTGGATCACTTCGTGGTTGCGCAGCAGCAGAACGTCGCCGTTGGCGCAGACGAAAATGTTCGATTCCGGAATGCCAAGTTCCATGGCGGACTGACGATGCTGCATTAACATTTTGTGTTCGCCGTGAATCGGCATGAAGTAACGCGGCTTGATCAGCTGCATCATCAGCTTCTGCTCCTGCTTGGACGCGTGGCCGGTCGTATGCAGGTTGTTGAGCACGGATTTGTTCAGAACCGTTGCGCCGGAGCGGAACAGCTTGTCCACAATCTTGTTTACGGAAGCGTCGTTGCCTGGAATCGGATTGGACGAGAAGACGACGGTATCGGTCGGTTTCAGGTGAATGAAGCGGTGGGTACCGTTGACGATGCGGCTGAGCGCGGCGAGCGGTTCGCCCTGGCTTCCGGTGCAGAGAATGCAGATTTTGTTATCGGGGGTGGTGCGCAGTTCTTCTGGAGACAGAAGATCTTCGTTGCGGATTTTGATAACACCCATTTTGCGTCCGATGTCGACTACATTTTCCATCGAGCGGCCAAAGACAGCCACTTTGCGTCCGGTTTTGAGCGCGGCTTCAATAATCTGAGCCACACGGTAAACGTTGGATGCGAACGTCGCGACGATCATACGGTGCGGTGTGCTGGCCATAATGCGCAGAATTTCGTTGGAAACGTCCTTTTCCGAAATGGAGAAGCCGTCGACGCCGGAGTTGGTGGAATCCGACATGAGCAGATCCGGCTTGAGCGCGCCGATGTACGCCATTTTCTGGTAGTCCGCGTTCTGACCGATCGGGGTCAGGTCGAACTTGAAGTCGCCGGTGTGAACGATCGTGCCGTTTGGCGTGGTGATCATGACGCCGAGCGAATCCGGAATGGAGTGGATCGTGTTGAAGAAGCCGATGTTGAAGTACTTGGTCTTGATGGCCGAGTTTTCGTTGATTTCAATAATCGGAACTTTCGGCGCGTCCTTGTGTTCGGAAAGCTTTTTCTCAATGAGGGCTTTCGCGAAGCGCGGTGCGTAAATGGCATCGATGTTGACCTGCTTGATCAGAAAGGGGATGCCGCCGATATGGTCTTCGTGACCGTGGGTAATGACAAGGATTTTTCGCTTGTTATTATTGCGGATGAGGTGGTGATAATCCGGGATGACGTAGTCAACGCCTAACAGATCATCATCCGGGAACAGGACGCCGCAGTCGACGATGGCGATTTCATTGCCCTGTTCGTAGCAGTACATGTTCTTGCCGACTTCGCCCAGTCCGCCAAGCGCGTAAATCTGCGTATCCGTCGGGAGAACTTTCGTTCGAGTGGACGGACTGCCGATGGCGGGGACAGGGGAGTGGACAAAAGGCTTGCCGACACCTTTTGAATTGCGGCTGTTTCCGGAATGGCCGGAAGATTTGTGATGCGCCGGATTATTCGATCGGGGCGCAGAAGTGCTGCGGGGTGCCGGTTTCTTCTGCGCTGCAGGCGCCTTTGGGGCGCGTTCTGCAGAAGAAGGAGCAGCCGCAGTTGACGTGTTGTTAACTGGTTTTTCGTTCATTGGAATGGTAGAACAGATCCTTTCTAAAACGGGGCTAAGTCTTAGCCGTCAGGGGGAGTATTCGAAGGTTCTGCGCTCCAGCCGGTTTCATTCACTCCGGTATTCATAAAATATGGAAACCAAAAGAAAGGACGAAAGGGCAGGGCAGCAGCCGGAAAAGAAAGGAAAAGATTTCCCGTCTGCTTAAAAAGACGGGAGGATTCGATCCTGATCAACTGGGGTGAATACTGAAAATGCGCAGGCAGGGGGTTCAGTCCTGCAGGCGTGCGCGCAGCGTGCGGGCAGGGAAGAGGGGTTCTCTTCAGCATGCCGCTTCTTATCTTCTATTTTAGCATAAGGGCAGCCGCTTGCCGGACTGACGAAAGATTTACTAAAAGAAGAAAAGCGTTTTTGGATTCCTCTTCTTATCGCCTGTTTGATCGCCGGTTCTTTCATCTTCCTAAACGGTTTTTTAACGGTTTTTTCCAGACCATATTTCCGATCCGGTCTTCCTGTTTTCCCACGCGGAAAGAAACCGGTCCGGCCGGTCTTCTGGAGATCTTTGGATATTGTTGCACAGAATCATTGCTTTTATAGAATTATCGCTCACGATCCGGACAGGAAAGACAACCTGAAGTGTTTTTCGACAAGGGCTGTTATGAAATGGATGTTCTCGCATGCAAAGACGCTGCCTCCCCGTCGGTCCAGAAAAAGCCAGAAAGAGGGAATTTGCAGTCGAGCACAGTGCCCGTAAGGGGAGAGGAAGGAGAAAGTAAGGAGGACGGCGGCAATGAAAAAAGAGTACTCTGATCGACAGAATACTCCTGGAAAAGACGGTTTTCGAAATTTGACGGGCTCTGCATCGGCGCGCAGGCTTCATCGTTTCTGTTTAACTTATTCCACAACGGTATAGGCTGCCGGTGCGGGATCGTTTAAATGATCGTAGTAGAGAATGCCCGACAGATGATCGATTTCGTGCTGGAGCACGATCGCCGCATAACCGGTTGCCTGAATGACCACGTTGCGATCGGTGAGCAGATCGTAGCCGCGCACTTTGACCCGGTCGTAGCGGAAGATTTTTCCTGGATGGGCTTCCGGCACGGACAGGCATCCTTCGCCGTCCGGCAGACACGTCATCATCTTGGAGCGGGAAATGATTTTTGGATTGGCGAGCGCCCATTCGAGGGTCGTGCCGTCATCCGCGTCGACGACAACGGCGATCATTTTCTTGGGAACGCCGACCTGAATGGCCGCAATGCCGACAGCGGGCGAGAGATTGTTTTTCTCGCACAGTTCTTCATCCTGACTGTCTTTTACGTAGCGATGCATCGCGAATAACAGTTCGCGGTCTTCCTCGCTGAGCGGAAGCTCGACATCCGCCGACAGCGAGCGGATTTCGGGCTGATCATCGTGAATAATGGAATCATTGGAAAGTACCATATTTATGCCCTCCGTTTCCTAAACGGTATTCTAATGGTTTTCTATGGCCCTTTCAAATGCGCAAGAGCCGGTGTCCTGACGGTATGATAAAATGAAAGTCCATTTAAGGGGGAGTAACTCCAATGAATTCAACAACGGTTTCCCCATCTTCTGCCAAAGGCAGAAAAAAGGGGAAGTTTGATATAAAAGACTGGCTCGTACCCGCCGGCGGCAGCGATCGCTGGCTGATGGGAGCCGTCATTGTTCTGATGATTTTTGGATCCATGATGGTCCTCAGTTCCAAACAGGGAACGACCGTGGGCATGACGCGTTCCTACGTTCAGGAAATCCTCAAACAGATTGGATTTGTGGTCGTATCCTGGGGAGCTATGGTCTTCATCTCCCGCAAGTTTGACTGGATGAAGCTCTTCAATGCCAAAACGCAAATATTTCTGTGTCTGTTCTATATCCTCCTGCTGTTTGCGGTTCAGCTTGTCGGTATTGACGTGAACGGTTCGAAGGCGTGGCTTCGTCTTGGGCCTCTCACGATACAGCCATCGGAATTTGGCAAGCCGCTGCTCATTTTGCTTCTGGCGTCTTCTGCACGAAACGCCGGGAAAAAACATTCGGAACCCATTCCGTTTGGACAGCGATTCTTTCTGCCGCTTTTTCTGCTTCTGATCAGTGTGTTCTTTATCGGGGGCGCGCAGAAAGACTTTGGTTCGCTGATCATCACGCTGGGCATCGGTCTGGTCGGCCTGCTGGCGACGGCGGATGCGGATCTGACGAAAGTACAGCGCTATATCGTGATCTTTCTGTTTGTGGTGCTTCTTCTGCTGCTCGTCGGCATTTACTTTTCGGACTGGTTTGTGACGCTGTTTCGAAACGTCCCGCTGCTTCGCCACATCGCCGTTCGAATCGAGAATATGAAAAATCCTTATATCAATATTCATTCTGAAGGGTATCAGCCGGCCAACGCGCTGTATTCTCTGGGCGATGCCGGATTTTTCGGCCGCGGCTTTGGCGGTTCGGTTCGTAAATACGGCTTTCTGACGCAGGCGGAATCCGACTACATCCTCGCGATTGTCATTGAAGAGTTCGGCTTTTTCGGTCTGCTTCTGATTACGGTCTGCTACTGCATTCTTCTGTGGCGTCTGCTCCACTGGGCTCTGGCGACCGCAAAGCCGCAGTTTAAAGTCATGCTGCTGTGCTCGGCAGCGTATTTCCTGCTCCACTTCTTCATCAACATCGGCGGCGTCAGCACGCTGATTCCAATGACCGGCGTGCCGCTGCTCTTTATTTCGGCCGGCGGTTCCGCTCTGCTTGCGGTCGGTATTGTACTCGGTCTCGATTTTTACGCGATCAGTCAGATTCAGATCGAACAGGAAATCGAAGCGCAAAAAGAAGCCGAACAGGCCGCGCTTGCAGCCCGCGCGCTCGAAGACGATCTGCAGCTGCAGGCGATGATAGGTATGGGCGAGACAGCTGGACAGGAATTTGCGTACACTGAGCCGGAACGCACGAGCGGCGTTCTTCACGCGCGTTCGGTACGACGGAGTGTCACGCACGATTCGCCTGCGGCGAAAACCGGAACTTCAAGAGGAAGAAACGCGGGAACACGCAGCCGGAAAAAGAGAACGCGCTAGGCAGGGCGCAATCTGTGCTCGGCACGAGACGGTGAGCGGCGCAGCCGCAGCGCCATTTAGACAAAAATTAATAGATACGAAAATCGAATAGAAGATAAGCAACTCGAATCGATAAGAAGGCGGTCTGGGAAAATCATTCCAGACCCCGGAAAGGATACGCGTATGATCGGAGCCTTTGCCGGATCGTTTGATCCGCCTACCGTAGGGCATGAAGATACGATTCGCCGCGCCGCGGCGGTTTTTGAAGAAGTGATCGTTCTGGTCGCTTCCAACTCCCTCAAGCACAATCTGCTCGAACCCGAACGGCGCGTGGAACTGCTCAAAGCCATTTGCGCGGATCTGAAAAATGTCCGTGTTGAGCTCTGCCCCGGACTGACGGTGGAGAGCGCCAAAGCAGCGGGGGCCAATGTGCTGATCCGCTCGATGCGCAATCCTTCCGATTACGAAGGGGAAGCGGCCAACGCCTGGGCCAACATAAAACTGGATCCAGGAATGGACACCGTCTTTCTGCTTGGCGATCCGGCGTATTCGATGATTTCCTCGACGACGGTGCGCGAGTTTCTGAAATACCATCAGAGCATTGAATCGATGGTTCCGCGCTGCGTATTCGAAGCACTTCAGCCCGAACTGGCGCATTCGCAATCGGCCAATTCGGACCTCCAGATCGGATAGAAACCGCCGGACAAATCGGGGTACAAAAACGA
The DNA here is from genome assembly GCF_948576815.1 of uncultured Allobaculum sp. NCBI lineage: Bacteria > Bacillati > Bacillota > Erysipelotrichia > Erysipelotrichales > Erysipelotrichaceae > Allobaculum > uncultured Allobaculum sp. The sequence goes on along the minus strand of NZ_CAPAEZ010000035.1, from coordinate 12,472 downwards.
GGTCCATTTGTCCTCCGACAAAATGGGCGTGCAAGCTGCAGGCTTTCGCACTTTGCGATGCGCCTCAAAACTCGCTACACTCAGTTCAGTGCCTTCTGTTCTTTCTGTTTTTTCCATTAAAATTGAAATGAATCTTCACAGCGGTCCATGATCGCTGTTTCTTCCTGTCGGCCGTGCATGCAGCCGGCAGATTTTTCGAAAGCACCTATTGTATAAAGAAGAAACTTTGTGCATTTTACAAAATCCCAAAATAAAATATGCCGCACAAATATGCGGCTTGACTGAAAGGAGCATCCCGAATGAGAACACTGACCGACTGGGTTCGAGAACGCGGCTATGAACCGCACAATCTGAAACTCTACTATGAGGCGTGTACGCATTCCTCGTATATCAACGAAAACGACACCGATGTCGAATGCAACGAACGTCTGGAATTCATGGGCGATGCGGTGCTGCAGATCTGGAGCTCCGATACGCTGTTCAACATGGTTCCGCCGCTCAACGAAGGAAAAATGTCGATGATCCGCGCGCAGACCGTCTGCGAAAGCGCGCTCGCCCGTCTGAACAAGCAGCTGGGCTGGTACGAATTTCTTCGCCTCGGTCATGGCGAAGAGAAAAACGGCGGCCGCCATAAACCGTCCATTCTCGCGGACCAGTTTGAAGCCTGCATGGGCGCCATTTACCTCGATCTTGGCTACGATGCGGCCAAGGATATTCTCGATGAATACATGAAGCCGCTCATTACGGCGAAGAAGCCGGATGATGTCACCGACTTCAAGACACAGCTGCAGGAATATGTGCAGACCGATAATAACCGCCAGACGATTCAGTATCGTCTGCTCGAAGAAAGCGGACCGTCCAACGCCCCGAAATTCCGCATGGGCGTGTTCCTGGATGACATCTGCATGGGCGAAGGCGAAAGCAGTTCGAAAAAGCGCGCGGAACAGAAAGCGGCCAAAGAAGCGCTTGGAAAGCTGGCCTGCTGATGGGAGTGCGCGTCCTTGAACTGCTGGGGGATGTCGCGTTCGAAGAAGAACTTGGATCGTTTCTGGAACAGGCGTCGCTCTGCAAGACGCCCTGCTTCCATTCGAAGACAAAAAAACTGGAAATGTACTGGAAGGTGGATCGAATTCCGCCTTTCCGTCTTTACAGCGCTGTCGTCCACGATCTGAAGCTCGCTTTGCATACCGATATTTTCCTGGGCTTTGAACCCGAATCGAGCGAAGTCAATCTCGTGCTGATGGAACCGTATCTGCGCGATCTCGTTTCCAGAAACCGCGATCTGAAAGTTTTCGGCGACCATACGCCGTCCATGAAAGAAGACGGCACGCTTTCCTATACCGTCTACACGCCGGATGCGCAGGACGCCATCGAAGCCAGTAAGGCGACGCTCGAAGACGAACTCAAAAAGATCGGCTTTTCGTGCGCCGTTGAAGGGGTTTTGCGCGAGCGGACGTACGAAGAAGAAGCCGTCCCCAGCGTAGCGGTCCAGATGCCCGCGCATAAACCGCAGCCCCGTCCGGAAACTCCCCAGAACGGCGGCAAGTCATCCTGGCGCCGTCGCCCGGCCTCCCAGGCGGAAAAAGTCGCGATCCGTGAACTCGAAGAAGGCATGGATAACGTGGCGATCGAAGGCCGCGTGTTCGCCGTCGAAGTGCGTGAACTCAAAGGCGGCTCCAAACTGCTCGAGCTGTATTTGTCCGACGATGACGACGCCATGTTCTGCAAGACGTTTGAAAGCCGCTCGATGACGCTCGAGATGATGGAGTCGTATCACGTCGGCCAGTATCTGCGCATCGTCGGCTCGCTCGCTTACGACAACTACAAGCACGGCATGGCGTTCCGGATCCGCACGATCGAAGAAATCAGCGCCCCGCGCATTCTCGACCAGGAACCGGAAAAGCGCATCGAATGGCACGTTCATTCCACGTTCTCGGAAATGGACGGCGTCAGCCCGATCGAATCGTACATTCAGCAGGCCTGGGACTGGGGCATGGAAGCGATCGGCCTCTGCGACCATAACGTCGTGCAGGCGTTCCCGATGGCCCAGCACAAAATCGAAGCCCTGAAGAAAAAAGCGCCGGAGCGCGAATTCAAAATGCTGTACGGATGCGAGATGACGATGGTCGACGACGAATACACCGTCGCCTGGAACCTGCGTGATCAGCGTCTCGATGAAGCGGAATACGTTGTATTCGACCTGGAGACGACGGGTCTCTCCAGCCGCCTCGACAAGATCATTGAATTTGGTGCCGTCAAAATGAAAAACGGCGAAATCATTGACCGCCGCCAGATGTTCATTAACCCGAAGCGCCAGATCCCGGCATCCATTACCGAACTGACCCGCATTCGTCAGTCGGATGTCGATGACGCGAAACCGATGGAAGAGGTTTTTGATGACATCCGCGCCTTCATCGGCGACGCGATTCTGGTTGCCCATAACGCGAAGTTTGACTACGGCATGCTGAACGCGGCCGCCAGAGAACTCGGCAAGCCGGAATTCGACAACCCGGTCATCGATACCCTGCCGGCAGCGCGCGCCATGTTCGAACTGCGCAGCTACCGTCTGGGCGCGCTCTGCCGCCATTACGACGTCAGCTATGACGGCGAAGGCGCGCACCGTGCCGACTACGATGCCGAAGTTCTGAGCCTGGTTTTCCTGTACCTGCTTCGCGACTGGGGCATGGACGCCACGCTCGAATCGATCGCCCATCCCGATCCGACAAGCGCTCTGCGCAAAAACTTTGCCTATCACGTCACCGTCTATGCGAAAAACAAGCAGGGCCTGAAGGAACTGTTTGAACTGATTACGCTCTCGCATACGAAATATCTCAAATACAATCCGAACTCCACCAACGTTACCGGCGAGCCGCGCATCCCAAGACGCATCCTGCAGGAATACCACGGCAAGCGAAACCTGCTCTTTGGATCGAGCTGCCAGAACGGCGAAATTTTCGATCTGGCCCATACGCGCAGCGAAAAGGAACTTTGCGACGCGATCGGTTTTTACGACTATCTCGAAGTGCAGCCGCTTCCCGTGTATAAAAACCTGCTCGACAGCCAGACCATTCACGGTGTGGACGAACTGAAGCAGATTCTGACGTTCATTCTCGATGGCGGTCAGAAATGCGGCGTTCCGGTCATTGCGTCCGGCGACTGCCATTACGTGTCGCCAAGACTTAAACGCGTTCGGGACATCTTTATCAACTCCAAACTGGCCGGCGCTACCCGCCATCCGCTGTACATCCGCGATGAATCGCTGCGTCTGCGCACTTCCGCTCCGGATCAGGCGTTTCTCAATACGCGCCAGATGCTCGATGCCTTTGACTGGGTGGACGACAGGCTGCGCCATGAAATCGTTCTCGACAATCCGAAAAAACTGGCCGCGCAGTGCGAAGAGCTGTTTCCGATCAAGGACCGGCTGTATCCGCCAGCCATGGAAGGCTCGGATCAGAAGCTGCGCGACATCTGCATGCAGACGGCGGCCGAATGGTACGGCACGCCGCTGCCCGAACCGGTCGAAGCCCGGCTGACCCGCGAGCTCGACGCGATCATCGGTGCCGGCTACTACGTGGTTTACTACATCTCGCATCTGCTCGTGAAAAAGAGCAACGAAGACGGCTATCTGGTCGGTTCGCGAGGATCGGTCGGTTCGTCCTTCGTCGCGACGATGTCCGGCATTACCGAGGTAAACCCGCTCAAGCCGCACTACCTGTGTCCAAAGTGCAAGCATCTCGAATGGATCGAAGATCCGAATATCCATTCCGGATTCGACTTGCCGGACAAGAACTGTCCGGAATGCGGCACCCCGATGAAAGGCGACGGCCAGGACATTCCGTTTGAAACGTTCCTGGGCTTCCACGGCGACAAGGTTCCGGATATTGACCTGAACTTCTCCGGCGAATATCAGCCAAACGCCCACGCCTTTACCAAAACCATTTTCGGAGAAGACCACGTCTTCCGTGCCGGAACCGTAGGTACCGTGCAGGAAAAAACCGCCTACGGCTACGTCAAAGGGTACGAAGAAGAAATGCACATGGAAGACCACCCGTTTTCGGAATACAAGCGGACGGACCTTGCCCAGGAATGCGCCGGCGTCAAGCGGACGACCGGCCAGCATCCAGGGGGCATCGTCGTCGTACCGCTCGATATGGACGTGCACGACTTCACGCCAGTGCAGTATCCGGCCAACAATCCGTATGCGGAGTGGAAAACAACGCATTTCGACTTCCACCAGATTCACGACAACATTCTGAAGTTCGATATTCTCGGCCACGTTGACCCGACCGCCATGAAAATGATGGAACGGCTGACCGGGGTCGATGTCCGCACGATTCCGATGAACGACCCGGCGACGATGTCGGTGTTCTCCTGCTGCGACGCGCTCGGCCTCGATACTACCCGCTACAAGGAAACGACCGGCGCGGCCGGTCTGCCGGAATTTGGTACGCCGTTTGTTCGCGGCATTCTCGAACTGACCAGGCCGACGACTTTCGCCGAGCTGGTTTCCATTTCGGGTCTGTCTCACGGTACGAACGTCTGGCTGAACAACGCCAAGGATCTGATCGACAACGGTACATGTACCCTGCGTCAGGTTATTGGATGCCGGGACGACATCATGGTTGATCTCATCCGCTACGGTCTGCCTTCCGCCGACAGCTTCAAAATCATGGAAAGCGTGCGAAAGGGAAAAGGCCTCAAGCCGGAATGGGAAGAGCTCATGCACGAGCACAACGTTCCGGACTGGTATCTCGATTCGTGCCATAAGATTAAGTACATGTTCCCGAAGGCGCATGCCGTTGCCTACGTTATGATGGCGGTGCGCATCGCCTGGTTTAAAGTTCACATCCCGCGGGCGTACTACTGCCAGTTTTTCTCCATCCGTGCCGATGCCACCGATCTGGCGGTCATGACCAGCGGTCTGACCGCCGTGGAAAAAAAGATGTTTGAAATCGAAAGCATTCGCCAGCAGAAAACCCGCAAGCTGGAAAAGAAGGAAGAAGACTTGTACGACACGCTCGAGCTGGCGTATGAAATGTACATGCGCGGCTACCGCATTTCGCCGCTGTCCATTACCCGTTCGCACGCAACCGAATACATCTTCGATCCCGATGACGATCACGCAATCATTCCGCCGTTCTCGGCCGTCGACTCGCTGGGTGAAAACGTAGCCCGCTCGATCGTACAGGCAAGAGAAGAACGTCCGTTTATTTCCAAGGAAGATCTGCTCCGCCGTACAGGCCTTTCCAAAACGCTGATTGAACGCCTCGATTACCTCGGCGCCCTCGAAGGACTCGCCGAACAGGATCAGCTGACGCTGTTCTAAATCCGGTTTTATCCGGCTTTCAAGGGCACTCTGGATCCTTCTGAAAAATGTCTGCTCAGCCTCGTTTTCCATTTTCAGAATTTTGACAGAGCGTGTTTCAGACGCAGTTGAAAAGACGGCTTTCGGGCCGTCTTTTTCTTTAGAACGTTATGAGACATTGCCTTGCGTTTGCACAGATGGTCCGGCATGTCCGTCTCGAGGGGAGCGGGGCCCATGGTATAATCGGGGAAAAGCGAGGTATCGAGAATGGCAACAACGAATGTAAGCTTTGAAATGAACGAAAAGCTCAGAGACGAAATGGCTGAGCTGTGCGAAGAACTGGGCATGGATATCGACGATGCATTCCAGCTGTTCGCAAGAAAAATGGTCAACGAACAGGAAATTCCGTTTGAAGTCACCGAAAAGGATCTTCCTGTATCTGAAACGAAAGAAACGATCCGTGTCATCGTAAAGTGGAGCGCCATCTGCGCAGCGGCTGCCGCCAGCGTGGCTCTCATCGTGCGTCTGATTCGCGCCATCCGTCGCCGCTAGACGATCGGTCTGTGCGTCTTTGAATCGACGCGAGCTGGGCGTGCTCCAAACGCCCTCTACTTGAAATCGAAACGAAAGCCGCCCTTTTTTCTCCAAAAAGCCGCGGCTTTTTCTGTGCCCGGATCGGCGGTATGCATTGCGCAAACCGGATTTTGACATTCTCTTTTTCCGATGCGCCTTTCTGCCGGGTTGGGGAAGACTGAACGCTCTGAAATCGCGCAAGTTCTGCAAAAGTGACTGTGCTGGACAGGCACTGTCTTTGTGTGGTGCTACATTTGTAAAGCCGGAACGAATTTCAGAGATTTTGATCGAAACTGTGAATTTTTCGGGCAAAGCGCAAAGGGATCCGAGAAAGAATGAGCACGCCTTTTGGTTTCTGTTATCCTATGAGACATGACGCGCAGGCGTCATGACACAAAAGGAGACATAAAAGGAGACATATATGAGAGATCTTGAAATGTTTGAAATTATCTCCCGCGAAGAAAAACGTCAGAAACAGAACGTTGAACTGATCGCTTCGGAGAACTATGTGTCGAGCGAAGTCCGTGAAGCTCAGGGCTCTGTCCTCACAAATAAATACGCAGAAGGCTATCCTGGCAAACGCTACTACGGCGGCTGTGTCTACGTTGACCAGGCCGAAGAACTGACCCGTCAGCGCGCGAAGGAACTGTTTGGTGCCGAACACGCTAACGTACAGGCGCATTCAGGAAGCCAGGCCAACATGTCCGTTTACAACACCGTCCTTGAACCCGGCGATACCGTACTCGGTATGGACCTGACCAGCGGCGGCCATCTCACACACGGTCACCCTCTGAACTTCTCCGGTCGTACGTATAACTTCATCCCTTACAATGTGGATCCCGAAACGGAACGCATTGATTACGATAAACTCGAAGAACTCGCTATGGAATACCATCCGAAACTGATCGTTGCCGGCGCTTCCGCTTACCCGCGCATCATCGATTTCGAACGTCTTGGCGAAATCGCGAAAAAATCCGGGGCTCTGCTCATGGTCGACATGGCGCACATCGCCGGTCTGGTTGCAGCCGGTCTGCATCCATCGCCGGTTCCCTATGCCGATTTTGTAACGACAACCACGCATAAAACACTGCGCGGCCCGCGCGGCGGCATGGTTCTCTGCAAGGAAGAATACGCGAAGAAACTCGATTCCCGCACGTTCCCTGGCATGCAGGGCGGACCGCTCGAACATGTCATCGCCGCAAAGGGAATTGCCCTTTACGAAGCCAGCCAGCCCGAATTCAAAGCCTATGCGCAGCGCATTCTCGACAACGTGCAGGCGATGGCCCGCGTCTTTGACGAAGAAGGCATCCGCATGGTTTCCGGCGGAAGCGACAACCACCTGCTTTTGCTCGACACCCTGTCTTCGCTGAACATGACCGGCAAGGAAGCCGAACGTCTGCTCGACGCAGCTGGCATTACCGTCAACAAGAACACCATTCCGTTCGATACTCAGAAACCGTTCATCACATCCGGTATCCGTCTTGGCTCCGCAGCCATGACCAGCCGCGGTCTGGGCGAAAAGGAATTCGAACAGATTGCCCGCTGGATCGTTCAGGTTCTCAAAGCCGGCGACGATGCGACCGCAGAAACCGTTCGCGAAGAAGTACGTAAGCTGACCGCGAAATACCCGGCTGAGGCCGTTCTTGATTAAGCTGTTCTGTATAGGCAAAAACAAGGACAAGGCGCTTCGTGCTTTAGAAGCGGAATACGTCAAGCGCATGAGCGCGTTTGATCGCATGGAAGTGCTGGAATTCAAGGACGAACCCGATACGAAATCGCAGTTTGAAAAGGAAGCTGTCCGCATTAAGAAAGCGGAAGGCGACCGGGTCCTTGAAAAGATCCGCCCCGATGATTTTGTGATTCTTCTCGACCTGCACGGAAAAAGCTGGTCCTCCGAAGAATTCGCGAAAGAGCGGGCATCCTGGACGAATGCCGGCAAGCCGCTTGTCTTTGTCATTGCCGGATCGCTTGGTCCCAGCGAAGAGCTAATGAAACGGGCGAATGTGCGATGGAAGCTTTCCGATCTGACGTTTACGCATCTGATGTGCCGGGTGCTGACGCTAGAGCAGATTTATCGCTCGTTCATGATTGAAAAAGGCCGCTCCTACCACAAATAGGGCAGCCGGAATAAATCGATCGTTTTCTCTTCTCTTCTTTTGAGAGAAAAGAGAGCGGATTGAAAAAATTACCGAAACGTTTGGCGGCATCTGTCCAGTATCCGGATGGGTGCCGCCTTTTTGTGTCGTATAATGAAAAACAGATTTCTGCCCTGCTTTTTTCTCTGACTGTCTGGTCCGATTTCTATATGCGAACAGGAAACTGGATCCGTTCGAAAAGACGCAGAGAAAAAGAAACGGGCAGCATTACAAGGGGATTTCCGGAAACCGGCCGGTTCTGGAAATCAGATTCAGGGGGACTTTCATGAAAAAGAGAGCCATTCGCTACATTTGTATCGCCGGAACGATTCTGTTTGCGTACTTCATGTTCGTCGGCATTCTTCAGGCCAGCGAAGCGCAGAACGCACTGCTCAGCGCCACCGGCGGCACACAGTCCAGAGTCAGCATCGGCCTGATTGTCTGGATTGTCTTTTGCGGGATCGCCAGTTTTCTGTTTCTGGGCTATGGGGTAATGTCCAGAGGCGGCAAAAGAAACTGGCAGGAAATGATTCATTCGAAAAAAATGGAACTGAGCATGCTTGTGACCGGACTGACCGGCGCTCTGTTCTCGCTGCTTCTGTCGGCTGTACTCATTCAGTCGCTGCCGACGTACAAGTTCAGCAGTTCCGCGATCGCCTCGGCACACAAGCCGCCAAAAACGGAAACGATCGCCTCATCCGCTTCTTCTTCAACCGCTTCTTCGCAGGCACCCGCCTCGGAACAGCCGGCTTCTTCGGAAGAGCAGAATGAGCCGGGTGTGCTCGATCAGGCTTCTGGCGTCAACACGATTGAAGACGCGCAGACGCTGACCGCCAGACTCGACAGCGCGCAGCCCGATCAGAGCGTGGTGCTGGCCAAAGGTCTGGCTTCAGCGACCCTTTCGCAGTCCATTCTCAACAAAACCGGAAACTCCACAAACCTCGACAATACGATGCGCTATGGCATTAACGCCGCCATCCTTGGTACGCCGGGATCGACGATCAACGTCCTCGGTACCGTTCTGAACACGAACGCGGTCGGTGCGCCTGCAGTAGCGGTCAGCGGCGAAAACGCCACCGCTTCGGTAACCGACTCGGATGTCACCGCTCTGGGCGACAGCTCGCCGCTTTTCATGGCACTTGATCACGGTTCGGTTTCCGTTTCCAACGGTCTGCAGAAAACGCTCGCTAACAGTTCGCCGATTTTTTACGTCGATGCAAACGGCAGCGTGACTGCGGATTCCAGCGTTACGGAAACAAACGGTCTGGCTTCGCCGACGCTGCTCAACGCGGGCACCTTTAACGGCAGCCGCCTGAGCATGGCGTCCAACACGTCTTCGGCAGCCGTTCTGATTCCGGGATCAAAGACAACGCTCGCCAACTGCGCGATTACCATGAACGGACTGGACAGCGATTCCGGCATGGAAGGCGCCTTCGTGGCCCGCACGGACGGACGCTGGGAAAAGGCGCAGGGTCTGACAGAACTGACGCTCAACAGCTGCTCGTTCAGCTACATCGGCCGGGCTGACCATCCCAATGGAGCGGCGTTCGCGGTACGCGACAGCGACTTCGTTCTGAACATGAACGCCTCCATGCAGCTGACCGGATTTACAACGCTGGTGCAGGCGGAACGCTCCAAAGTTACGATCAATGCCGTAACCCAGGTTGTGTACGGCAATATTAACGGCGACGAAAACAGCGAAGTGAACATTACCCTGACCGGCGCATCCGGACTTGGCGGATCAATCAATTCCGATCAGCGCATGAAAACCGCTGTTCTGCACATGGACGCCTCGTCCACGCTCGCTCTGAGCAGCGATATTTATCTCACCGAATTCGTTAACGAAAATCCGGCGGGAACCAACATCATCACCAACGGTTTTCACATTTACGTCAACGGACAGGCGGTCATCTGACCCCTGTCCGTTTTTTCAACCTGCACCGTTCTGGTCTTTGCGTCGGATCTGCTCCATTTCCCAGCGGACCAGAACCTGGACGCGTGAAGATCGTTCCGCCCCTGGGCTTTTCCAGCGCCGCTTCAGATATTCTGTCCGCGTTCATATATCTTTCTCTCATGCCGGCATACTTCCGGTACGCCGGGCGCTTTGCGGACCCGGCCTTTTCCATTGGATCGGCAAAATAAGGCTGTCTGAGCGAAATTCATGTAAGCGGTTAACACTTCGATGTTTGCGTAAGAATTCACAAGCTCACTTTTGGAAATTTCAAAGCATCCCGGCCGGTGATATACTAGAAAAGAACGTACGTAAGTACATGATTAAAGGAGGAAACACTGCATCCATGGCAAAGAAAACTGTCAAAGATCTCGATGTGAACGGTAAGAAAGTCATCGTCCGCGCTGATTTGAACGTACCGCACAAAGGCAGCGAGATCACCAATGACAATCGCGTTAAAGCCGCTATTCCTACACTCAAATATCTCACGGACAACGGCGCGAAGGTCATCCTGATGTCCCACCTCGGCAAAGTAAAAACAGACGAGGACAAAGCGAAAAACGATCTCGGCATCGTCGCTCCGCGTCTGCAGGAACTGCTTCCTGATGTAACTGTAAAATTCTGCCCCGTTACACGCGGCGAAGAACTTGAAGCAATGGTTGACGCCCTCAAACCAGGCGAAATTCTGCTCATGCAGAACACTCGCTACGAAAAAGGCGAAAGCAAGAACGATCCTGAGCTCGGCAAATACTGGGCTGGTCTTGCAGACATGTTCGTAGAAGACGCGTTCGGTTCTGTACACCGCGCACACGCTTCGACCGTCGGCATTCCTTCCAACCTGCCGGATAATGCACTCGGCTTCCTGGTGGAAAAAGAAGTAGACATGCTGGGCAAGGCTGTAGACGATCCTGTTCATCCATTCGTAGCCATTCTTGGCGGTGCCAAAGTATCCGACAAGATCGCAGTTATCGAAAACATGCTCGACAAAGCCGACAAAGTTATCGTTGGCGGCGGCATGGCCTACACCTTCGAAAAAGCACTCGGCCACAATGTCGGCAACTCCCTGCTTGAAGAAGACAAAATTGATCTTGCAAAACAGATTCTGAAAAAAGGCGAAGGCAAGCTGGTTCTCCCTGTAGATACCGTAATTGCGGACGCATTCTCCAATGATGCCAACACCCAGATCGTCGGCGAAGACATTCCTGACGGATGGATGGGCCTCGATATCGGACCAAAATCCATCGAACTCTTCAAGAAAACCCTTGAAGGCGCGAAGACCGTTGTATGGAACGGCCCGATGGGCGTATTCGAAATGCCAAAATTCGCAAACGGCACACTCAAAGTCTGCGAAGCCATTTCGGAACTGCCAGGCGCTACAACCGTAATCGGCGGCGGCGACTCTGCAGCAGCAGCTATCCAGCTCGGATTCGAAGACAAGTTCAGCCACATCTCCACAGGCGGCGGTGCTTCTCTTGAATACATGGAAGGCAAAACGCTCCCAGGCATTGCGATCATCGCAGAAAAAGACTAGAGAGAGACTGAGGATTGAATCATGAGAGACCAGATTATTGTTGGAAACTGGAAAATGAATAAAAACAACGCAGAAACCAAGGCGTTCTTTGAAGAAGTTGACGCGAAAGCCGTCAGCGACAAAGGACTCTACGGCGTAGGCGTTCCATTCACGGACCTGAAAACCGCACTCGATGAAGCGAAAAACCTCATCGTAGCCGCTGAAAACGTACACTTCGAAGATGCCGGCGCATTCACTGGCGAAGTATCCGTTCCCATGCTCGAAGAACTCGGCGTGAAATACTGCATCATCGGTCATTCCGAGCGTCGTCAGATGTTTGGCGATACCAACGAAACCGTAAACAAGAAAGCCAAAAAGCTTCTTGCGGCAGGCATCACTCCAATTCTCTGCATCGGTGAAACAGAAGAAGAATACGACAACGGCAAAACCAAAGATGTCATCACGGAAGAACTCCAGGGTTCCCTGAAAGACATCCCGGCTGAAGAATATGCCAATATCGTTCTTGCCTATGAACCAATCTGGGCAATCGGTACCGGCAAATCTGCTTCGGTTGAAATCGCGGAAAACTGCTGCAAACTCGTTCGCGACGTCGTTCGTGAAATCGCAGGCGACAAGGCTGCGGAAGAAGTTCGCATTCAGTACGGCGGAAGCGTTAAGCCCAACAACATCGTTGAATACATGGCTCAGCCCGATATCGACGGTGCTCTGATCGGCGGTGCCTCCCTCAAACCGGATTCCTTCATCGAAATCATCGAAAAAACGAAGTAGTCCAAAATAACAAAGTAATCCCGGAAACAAGCCTGGCCATTGCGGCTGGGCTTTTCTTCTGCCCGCATTTCCAGTGCAGCGTCCGGAGAAAACGGGCGGCCGATAGCCAGCGTCCATTTCGAAACATTTTTTTCGGGAAGAGGGAGCGCTTTCTATGAAGTGTACCCCATGTCAAGGACACGATAATTAGAGAGAACCCTTTGTTCGGA
>NZ_CAPAEZ010000034.1:0-25922 GCF_948576815.1 uncultured Allobaculum sp. | reverse complement strand
ACTAGAAAGGCAAGGCACTGCTCACTTGTGAAGCTTAAGTGAACAGCATTGCTTTGCAGCATACAAAAAACCAGTCGGCATCTCGTTTTGAGCGCCGGCCGGTTTACAGCCTTGTACAAAATTCGCGATCAGCTGACCTGGGAGTTCAGCCAAGCGAAGATGAATCCGTCCAGATCCCCGTCGAGCACGCTCTGGGCCTGACTGGTTTCGCAGCCGGTTCTTGCGTCCTTGACCATCGTGTAGGGATGCAGAACGTACGAACGGATCTGGGATCCCCATTCGTTAGCTTTGACTTCACCGCGCAGTTCGGCGATTTTCTTCTGCTGGTTTTCGATTTCCAGCTGAAGCAGCCGGGATTTCAAAATGCGCAGGGCTTCTTCACGGTTCTGAATCTGACTTCGTCCAGACTGGCAGGTCGCCACGATGCCCGTCGGCAGGTGGACCATACGAATCGCGGAGTCGGTCTTGTTAATGTGCTGACCGCCCGCGCCGGACGCGCGTTTGGTTTCCACAAGAAGATCTTCCGGCTTGATCTCGATTTCGATGTCGTCGTTAAACTGCGGCATGACTTCCACCGACGCAAACGAAGTGTGGCGGCGAGCACCCGCATCGAAGGGCGAAATGCGCACCAGACGATGCACGCCTTTTTCGCCTTTGAGATAGCCGTAGGCTTTTTCGCCCTCAATCAGGATGGTCGCCGATTTCAGACCGGCTTCCTGTTCTTCCTGATAGTCGAGCACGGTTACTTTCCAGCCCTTGTTCTGTGCGTAGCGGGTGTACATGCGATAGAGCATGGACGCCCAGTCGCACGCTTCCGTTCCGCCGGCTCCCGGATGGAATTCCAGAATGGCGTTGGAATCGTCGTATTCCCCCGACAGCAGAACCTTCACCTGGAAGGTTTCCATTTTCTTTGCGGCCTCTTCCATTTCTTCCGAGGCCATTTCCAGCAGATCCTCGTCCATCTCTTCCTTGAGCACGTCATACGCTTCCGAAACGGAATCCATGTCGGCGCGCAGTTCGTTATAGGAGGTGACAATGTCCTTTAAGGAGTTCTGCTTGCGGATTACGCTCTGGGCTTTTTTCTGATCGCTCCAGAAATCTTCCGCCAGCATCTGCCGGTCGTAGTCTTCAATCTGCTTTTCCTTGGATGGCAGGTCAAAGCGACTCACCCAGAGAGTCCAACTTCTCCAGGTGAGTAGCAAGCATTTGTTTCAGTTCAAAAAGTTCCATTACTTCTGCACTCTTTCTTTAGCGGCTTCCCGAACCTGCTCGACCTTGTTCGTCGGCTGCGGTTTCGGCGCGCGGAATTTCAGAAGGTTCGAAACGATTTCGCGGTCGATTCGACGGTTCATTTCCTCGAACATGTCAAAGCCTTCCTGCACGTACTGCTGCAGCGGGTTGTTCTGGGCGTAGCTGCGCAGACCGATGCCGGCGCGCAGTTTTTCCATCAGGTCGATGTGCGCAACCCAGTTGCGGTCGATGGTGGCCAGAACGATGTCCTTTTCGTAGCGTTTGAACGGTTCACGGACGAGATCGATTTCTTCGTCGAATTCTTTCCATACCCGGTTGAAAATGTAGTCCTTGAGTTCGTTGAAGTTCTTGCCTTCGAGCTCCTCGACATGGAAGCCGCGATCGCCTTTCAGGCCGAGCACTTCGAGGGAACGGACGAGTTCCGGCAGGTCGACTTCGCCTTTGCGCTCATCCGACAGGTCCGCCTGGAGCGTCTGCTCGATGACTTTTTCCATCATCAGCCTGACCATATCCGATACGTCGTCGGATTCGAGAACTTTGTTTCTCTGGTCGTAAATGATTTCACGCTGTCTTCGCAGAACGTCATCGTAGTCCAGAACGTTTTTACGGGTATCGAAGTTCGAGCCTTCGACCTTCTTCTGAGCCATTGTAATCGAACGGGTAACCTGTTTGGACTCAATCTGCCCTTCGCCCAGCGAAGAGAACAGGTTTTTGAGCTTGTCGGTACCAAAGCGAACCATCAGATCGTCTTCGAGAGAAACGTAGAAGCGGGAGAATCCGGGGTCGCCCTGACGGCCGGAACGGCCGCGCAGCTGGTTGTCGATACGACGGGATTCGTGACGCTCGGAACCGAGAACAGCCAGACCGCCGAGTTCGCGGCTTTCCTTAGTCAGCTTGATGTCGGTACCGCGGCCAGCCATGTTGGTGGCGATCGTTACGGATTTTGGACGGCCGGCCTTGGCGATGATTTCCGCCTCGCGCGCGTGGTTTTTGGCGTTCAGCACTTCGTGCGGAATGCCTTCGTCATTGAGCATCTTGTCAAGCAGTTCGGAAACTTCTACGGCGATGGTGCCGACCAGAACCGGCTGGCCCTTTTCGTAAAGTTCCTTGACTTTGGCAACGAGCGCTTTGTATTTATCGCTCTTGTGCACGTAGATTTCGTCCGGAAGGTCCTGACGGGCGATCGGACGGTTTGTCGGGATGACGATAACGCGCATGTTATACGTGCTTAAGAATTCCTCTTCCTCGGTCTTGGCGGTACCGGTCATGCCGGCCAGCTTGTCGTACAGACGGAACAGGTTCTGGTAGGTAATCGTAGCCAGGGTAGACGTTTCTTCCTTAATCGGCACGTTTTCCTTCGCTTCGATGGCCTGGTGCAGACCTTCGGAGAATACGCGTCCCGGCATCGTACGTCCGGTGAACTGGTCGACGATGACGATTTCGGAATCATCGCTGACTACGTATTCCACGTCCTTGGTCATGATGTAGTTGGCACGCAGCGCCTGGTTGATGTGGTGTACGAGCTGGGTATTGTTCAGGTCGTACAGGTTCGGTACATTGAAGAACTTTTCGGCTTTTTCTACACCGCTGTCGGTCAGAATGCACTGACGGATTTTTTCATCGATGTCGTAGTCGCCGGAAAGCAGTTCCTTTTCCTTCGTTTTCTTGTCGTATTCATACTCCGGAGCGGTCAGAGTCTTTACGAAGCGGTCGGCCGCAATGTAGAGGTTTGCGGTATCTTTCGAACCCCCGGAAATAATCAGCGGGGTTCTCGCTTCATCGACCAGAACGGAGTCGACCTCATCGACGATGGCGACGTGCAGGCTGCGCTGTACGCGGTCTTCGACGCGGCGGGCCATGTTGTCGCGCAGGTAGTCAAATCCAAGTTCGGAGTTGGTGGTGTACGTAATGTCGCAGTTGTACGCTTCTCGTTTCTGCGCTTCGCTCATTTCATGCTTGTTTACGCCGACGGTCAGACCCAGGAAACGGTAAATTTCGCCCATCCAGGCCGCATCTCGTCCGGCGAGGTATTCATTGACGGTAATAACATGAACGCCTTTGCCTTCGAGGGCATTCAGGTAAACCGCCATAGTGGCTGTCAGCGTTTTACCTTCACCCGTTTTCATCTCGGCAATGTCGCCGCGATGCATCGCAATGGAACCTTCAACCTGCACTTTGAACGGCTTTTCACCGATCACGCGGCTGGCGGCTTCGCGGGCTGTCGCGAAGGCTTCCGCCAGAAGATCATCAAGCGTTTCGCCTTTGGCAAGACGTTCACGGTATTCATCGGTTTTATGTCTCAGTTCATCATCAGACAGATTCTTCATTTCCTGCTCGCGGGCAAGAACGAGATCTGCTGTTTTTTCCAGTTTTTTCAGTTCTCTAGCGTCCTCAGAGAACAGACCTCCAAAAAGAGCCATGTGTTTCTCCTCTCAAATCTCATACGAATTCATTTCATTCTATCATAGCCGCTCATGAACCTCTATGGCTTATTGAAAGCGGATACGGCCGGAAAACCCGATCCGTACGGGTTTTCCCTGCCGGCTTTTTCCCCGAAATTTTCGCATTTTTCCTAGAAAGTCTACAGGAAAAGCACGGCTTGCAGGAATGAAAAGTATCATACGCTATTCAGCATAAATACACCGTTAAATATTGGAAATCTTCTTTACGGATCATTATTTTTGCGTATTTAAAAAGCCTGCATGCGCTTTTTAATACATCCGTTTCTTCTTTTTTCCATTTTTCTATACCGCCATTCGGCCCGTTTCATCTCAAAGGGATGAGAACGTCATACCAGTCTGAATGCTTCCTTCTCAAAAGAGCGGCCGGTTCTGCCCGGACCCCCTTCGATTCCGACTGTTTTTTTCAGTCGTCGAAAGGGATCCGGACAGCCTGTCGTTTTCACAGAGCTTTTGAAGATTTTTTCGAGAAAGCTTTCCATCGTCTTTGCGGAAAGCGGACCCGATTTTCCAAATGTACACGGAAAACGTTTTACATCGGAAAAATCCTTTATCCGAATGGATCGGTCTGAAGGGAATTTTCACATGCGCCAGGAGCGTGATCCGATTCCTGTTTTTTCTCTTCTGTCTGCCTTTAAACCGGTGGAGTGTTTTTTCGTCGGTTCTGACGAGAAATGCTTTTCTCTAATGCGAAGCCGCGATGCCACGCGGTTTTCGATTTGGCGCGATCCGTGTCAGAATAGGCTGGTCAGTCTGCACAGAAGAAACCGTGTATGGCATGAGGCTGGCGTAATGCGGCCGCATGTGCTTTTCCGGTCTCGCCGCATGGCAGAAGCGTCGGATTTACTGTGCAGAAACAAGGAGGAAAAGATGAAGAAAAAAATCCAGTCTGCTCTGGTCCTTGCGCTTGTCGGGCTTCTTGGCGCGAGCACGCCCGTCAGCGTGATGGCTAAGGAAAGCGAAGAGTCTGCATCCGCAGAACTTCAGCCGATGCAGCAGGAAAGCAGCGAGACATACATCCTGGACAGCAGCGACGCGTATACCCCGTATGATGAAGACATTCTCCCGGAAATCGCACACGTCAATATCGCGGTTCCCTACGATTCAAAAACGGTCGCCCAGTGGCTGGCACCATACCGGCATCAGGACCCGATGGCCCTGGACGTTCTTGGCTTTTTCATGACGCAGTCGCCGGCAGCCGCCTCGATTCTGGCTTTCGGTCTCGAAAACACGCTTGGCTCGCTGGATGATCCCAACGACACCATCACGCTTCCGCATTTCTGGATGGCGCTCGACTATATTGATCAGTGCAACCAGATTCGGGCTTCGGAAGGTCTTCCAGCTCTTGGCGTAACGTATTCCCTGATGGCCATTTCCATGGTGCAGGCCGACGCGTCCAGCAGTCTCGAAGATCATACCGGTCTTTTTAGTGTGGGCGAAAACCTGAGCTGGGGACAGATCCCCGGCGTTCCGCTTGGCCAGTTCATGAATCCGTTTTACGGCTGGTACACGCTGGAAAAGCCAGCCAATGGCGGCCACTATCAGAACATCGTAAACAAGGACTATACCGTCACCGGTTTTGCGGTCGGCACAAACAACCGTACCGGATACCGGTCCGTTTTTGGTCAGGTCTTCCAGTACAGCCCGAACGGCGAACCCGTCTATACGACCGATCAGATCCGCGCGCAGCTGCAGCAGTATGCGCAGAACGCTGTAGAGGGTGCCTATCTTCCAAAGACCCCGGAAAACACGCAGATCATGTTTCGCATGTACAATCCAAACTCCGGCGAACACTTCTATACCGCCGTGCTCAGAGAGCGCAACGCGCTGATTGAAGCCGGCTGGTGGTATGAAGGCATCGGCTGGCTGGCCGCCAGCAGCGGCAAGCCGGTTTATCGTCTCTACAACGAAAACGCGGGCGATCATCACTACACGATGAGCGAAAAGGAAAGAAATTTCCTCATCACGCAGGGATGGAAAGACGAAAAGATCGGCTGGTATTCTCCGGAAAATACGGAAAACGCGCAGCCGCTTTACCGGGCCTACAATCCAAACGCGAAAGCCGGCTCCCATAACTACACCGCCAGCAGGCGCGAACAGGACTTCCTGACTGCTAACGGCTGGAAAGACGAAGGCATTGCCTGGTACGGCATTCCGTTCGCGGACTAAACGGTCTTTCGCTTTTCCGCATTCTCGATAAACCTCTCGCCTGCCCGTTTCGAGCGCTCGAAACGGACAGGCTTTTCCTGCTTAAAACTTACGTCATCCAATGGGCCATACAAAACAAAAAGGAAACGACGGACCCGCTTTGCCTGTACACGGCTGTGCGAGGGAATCGTTTCCTTTTTCTCTGTTCGATTTTCCTTATTCGTTTTTCCGGAAAGCCGGGGTCTAGACTTCTTCGCGCTCGAAGGCGTTGCTGGAAATGC
Organism: uncultured Allobaculum sp.; assembly: GCF_948576815.1. Classification (NCBI taxonomy): domain Bacteria; kingdom Bacillati; phylum Bacillota; class Erysipelotrichia; order Erysipelotrichales; family Erysipelotrichaceae; genus Allobaculum; species uncultured Allobaculum sp. The sequence continues at coordinate 19,783 of NZ_CAPAEZ010000034.1, read as the reverse complement.
CCTGTGCGAGAATGCGGGTCGCCCAGGCTTTGGCGCCCTCAAGCGAATGTTCCCTATAGTTGCCGCACTCCTTGCGGTGCAGACCCGGAACCTGATCGATGGTCGTTTCCGTCACCTGTTCGAGCGCTTTTTTCAGCGCCCTGGCCGCTTCTTCGCTCGTCGGTTCGCCCCAGACGAGCAGATGGAAGCCGGTGCGGCATCCGTAAGGCGAGCAGTCGATATAGCCGTCGAACTGAGGACGCAGGTATTTGGCGAGCAGATGCTCAAGCGTGTGGAGCGACGCGTTGTCGATAAAATCGAGGTTTGGCTGCGTAAGACGAACGTCAAAATTGGAAATGACATCGCCTTTCGGACCGGTTTCGGTGCCGATCAGCCGAACGTAAGGCGCGATCACCTTGTCGTGATCGAGCGTAAAGCTTTCAATGGTATCTTCCTTTTTCATAACAGTAATCCTTATTCCTTTGTGTATGTCCAATGTGTATGTCCAAATCTTCAGGAAAGAAGTCCTGCATGGGCAATTCAGAATTGTGCAGTCTGCTTCCGTGTTTCGATCCAGACGGGGTTTATTTCGATGACTCCGGCTTGTCCGGCTGCAGGGGAGGCTGGGTGAGAATGTACTTTTCCATGAACACCGCCGTACCGTCGTGCCGGTTGGAGGCGGTGACGTATTTCGCGGCTTCTTTTATGGCCGGCAGCGCATTGGCCATGGCCACGCCGACCGTTCCCGCTAACATTTCCAGATCGTTATTGTCATTGCCAAACGTCACGACTTCATCCAGCGAACAGCCAAAGCGCTCGCACGCCTTTTTGACGCCTTCCAGCTTGGAAAGCTGCGGATGAACAAATTCCAGCAAAAACGGTCCGGAGCGAAATACGCGGGCGGTTTTCAGGCGGGCCGGCTCGCCGCTTTTCAAATAGCGGGAAATGGTCCAGGGCATGCCGACGGCCATGAATTTCAGACTGTTTCGCAGCAGCCAGTCGGGTCTGACTTTGTGAAAGCTCAGCCGGTTGCGTCTGGCCATCTGGCGTACGATCGGATTGTCGGCTGTTGAATACAGCCCGTCTCCATGATATTCCGCCATCGCCAGACGATAGCCTTTTAAAGATTCCATGACCGGCGCGATCGCTTCGGGCGTCAGCCAGTCGGTTTCTTCGATACTTCCGGTCGCCGGATCCATATACATCGCGCCGTTAAAGCCGATCACAAAATCCACATCCTGATCGATCCCCCACAAAGCGAGCATCGTTTTGAGCGCCACCGCCGAACGGCCGGAGCAGATGCCAAATTTCACGCCGCTATTTCGCAGCGCGCATATGGCGTCCTTGTTTCGATCCGTAATTTTTTTCGTGCTGTAGAGCAGCGTGCCATCCAGATCGCAGACGACCATTCGGATCGGCTTATTCAGTTTTTCCATGTATGACCTCCTGAGATCTGTGCATTCCGAAATGAAGCGGGATATCTTCCTTTTTCAGAATTTTGAGCGTGCGTTTTAAAAACGGAAGAAAAGCGGAAGGAATTGAGCAGTTTGCGCAGGCGCTTTCCAGCCGCAGAAAATCCGTCTGTTTTTCCGTTTCGACAAGCACGCCTTCCATGCACCATTCGCGGTGGCTGAACAGATGGCGGTGTTCGCCAAGCGGCTGTTCAGACAAAACGGGATCCGGCTTTTCTTCGTCAAACTGATACAGTCCCGCAAGCAGGCCCGACGCCGGACGCTTGCGCAGATGAATCCAGATCGACCCGTCCGCGTCTTTCGCATACCATACGTACACTGTAAATTTTTCCTGCGGCCTTGCAGCTTTCTGCTTGGGAACGGGAAGACGCAGAGGATTTTCGCTGCGGCCGCTTACGCAGTCCGGATAAAGCGGACAGTCCGCACAGCGCGCGGCTTTCGGCGTACAGATCAGAGCGCCCAGTTCCATCAGCGCCTGATTCCATAAGGGCATCCATTTTTCTTCGGGCAGATCGGCCTGGACGCGCTTTTCGAGTCCTTTGCGGTTTCTGGCGATCGAAAAATCGTCTTCAAGGCCGTAATAACGGGCGTAGACGCGGATGACGTTTCCATCGATGGCACTGACGCGCTCGCCATAGGCAATCGATGCGATGGCGCCGGCGGTATAGTCGCCGATGCCCGGCAGAGCTTTCAGTTCCGCCTTCGTTTTTGGAAGCTTTCCGTCATAGCAGTCGACGCAAAGCCGCGCCGCTTTTTTCAGATTGCGAGCTCTCGAATAGTAGCCCAGGCCCTGCCAGAGCTTCATCAATTCATCGTCATCGGCGTCGGCAAGCTTTTCGATGGAGTCGTAGGCGTTCATAAAGCGCTCGTACGCGCCAAGTATGGCCTCAATGCGGGTCTGCTGCGCCATGATTTCGGAAACCCAGATTCGATACGGGTCCCGGTTGCAGCGAAACGGAAGTTCGCGGTGATTGTTTTTGTACCATTCCAGCAGGGCATTCTGATTCATGGCTCCCATTATAGAAAATCCGCCGTATCTCCTCAAACGGCTCCCCATAGGACTCCTGCCCGATCGTACGCATCGGAATATGTCCGCTGCTTTCGGCCTTCGTCCTGTGAAAAAGGAACCGCGCGGGTTCCTTTTCTTTTTCATCGGTTTTCCAGTGTTGCCGTCTTTGGCGTCTCGTCTTGCCTGTACGCTTTTGTCTTAGAGCAGCTGCAGGCTGACAAACTGCGCGTTTCCGGTCACAACCACATTTTCTTCGTTGGCCGGAATCAGAACGGCTGTGCCAGCCTGGGCGTGAATGACTTCGTCTTTCTGGCTGATCACGGCTTCGCCGCCGATCAGAAGCAGAATCTGATAGCTCTCATCCGTTGTGGAAAGAACGATCGAGCCGTCGAGTTCGCATTTATCGATTTTAAAAACGGACGTGTAGCCGATCAGCGAATTTTTCGCCTGACCGTCCTTCACGTAAAACGTCTTGCCCTCATCGGCGATTTTCGGCTGGGTGCCGTCGCCTTTAAGCAGCGAACTGAACATGAGCACAAACGCCGGTGCGGTCAGGACCAGAGTCAGACCCGGATTAAACGCGAACACGCTGCCCGGCTCGGTCGGCCACGCCAGAAAATCGTTCTGAAGGGAAGCCGGTTCAAAACCCGCGTGATCGCCCGGAAGACTCAGGGCTTCTGTCTTATTGAAATAGATCACTTGTTCAGCCGGCGCTTCCATCGTATAGACGATCGCTTCGTTTTCTTCGTTGTTGATGATGACCGAGCCGTCCTGGGGCGCGCTGATTTTTTCGATTTCAAACGGGACATACAAATACGGTCTGGACTTCTTGCCCAGCGTCTTTTCGTCCTGGCGGGAATACCAGTCGTAAACGGAAAGACCCGCCAGCTCGGTATTCACGAGAATCGAAGACGTTTCCGGCGTACCGGAAAACAGGAAAAAGGCCTGTTCATCCAGATTCTGACGGCTGACGCTCAGCAGTCTTGCGTCCTTGGCTGCACTCGATTCCACAACCGACTGCGGGGCACACTTATAAATTGCCATTGTGAATTTTCTTCCTTCCTCCGGCTATAGCCTTCTCTCTTGCGCAGGTCACGCTGCCGGACTTTGTTTCGGGAATCCGCTCGGATCGCGTGTTTCACTTCCCGATTTTTTCTTACTGGTTTCAGTTTAATCCGCTCCCTGCCCCACTCTGGCGCCATTGCCTGTTCAATCGCAGAGTTTTTCCTCGAAAGGCCTCGTTTGAAAGATCCTGTCTGGGAATGCGTCGGTTTCTGGATTCTTTTGAACCCAAGCGTTTTGGTTTGCGTGCGTATTCCGGTACGCTTTTTCTATCGTTAGATCGGCTTGTCGAAACGCAGGCGGCCTGCCGCCTTTTTCGGCCACAGCCATCTATACAAAAATCAGAATCGAATCATCCATTCGAATCCATGAAAAAGGAGGTCCTCGTTTATGACCCGTCCAAATCCCGATTTCAATTCTCTGTCTGTACCCGATTCTTCCCAGCGCAAAATTCCCGCAGATGTGCGCGCCGTCTTCTTTGATATTGACGACACGTTTTTCAGCCATCGTCTGGGCCGTATTCCCGAAGGCTATCTGGAGATGGTCCAGAAACTGAGAAAACAGGGGGTGTTCTGCGCGCTGTGCACCGCCCGCTCGCTTGAGCTTTCCGAAATCCTGCTCGGGCCCCAGAACGGACTGTGGGACGGGGTTGTCGCTGGAAACGGCGCCTGCGTCTATGACGAAAATCAGAACGTTCTCTTCTGCAAGACGCTTGATCCGCATACGATCGAAGCGCTGATCGAGACCGGGCGAAAACATGATGCCGGATTTTTCGTTTCCGGAAGCCAGGCGTTCGTCTTTGATAACGCAAAGTATTATCAGCCAAAACTCGACTCCATCCATACGCCCGTACTGCCGCGTCACGCGTGGACTCCCGAGCAGTCCCTGAGCGTAATTTCCATGTGCGTGCCCGATCCGCTTGCCCTGCGAAAGGAGCTGGACGCTCTGGATGGTCTGTTCGTGCACTATACGAAATATTCCGCAGACATTTCCCGCGACGATCTATCCAAGTTTGAAGGCATTTCCCGGCTCATGAAGCACTGGAATCTGCCCGAGCACGCCTATGCGGCCTTTGGCGATTCCTTCAACGATCTCGACATGCTCGACAACGCCGCCTGTCCGGTGGCCATGGCCGAAGGCGAACAGACCGCGCTCGATCGCTATCCGGCCCATACCCCGCCCGTCGAAGAAGGCGGCATTGCCGCCTGGATGAAAGCGCAGGGGTGGATCGAATGAAAGCCGCCATTGCGCAGATCGAAGTCACCGACGATCTCGAAACCAATCTTTCTAAAGCGCTCGTTCAGATCGAACAGGCGGCCGCTTTGGGCGCCGATCTGATTCTTTTTGGCGAACTCTGGAATACGCCCTTTATTCACGAAAACATCCGGGCCCACGCCCACGACAGCAAAGTCATTCTTCCTGCCTTTTCCAGAGCGGCCAGAGAAAACGGCATCTGGATTCTTGCGGGCACCATTCCGCTTTTTCATGAAGACAAAAGCAGAAGCGGCGGCGAAAAATCGCTCTACAACACGTGTCTGGTCTTTAACGATCAGGGCGAAATCGTCGCCCAAGCCGACAAGCTGCATCTTCTGGAAGTGCATACCCGAAAAAACGACTACAGAGAATCGGAAGTTTTTACTCCCGGCGATGCGCTCGTTCGCTTTGCGAGCCCGTGGGGAAATATCGCTATTGCGATCTGTTTTGACGTCCGCTTTCCGGAAGTCTGCCGCCTGCTTTGCGAAGACTGCTTTTTACTGGCGGTGTGCGCCGGCTTTAACGTCCATGCCGGCAAAAAGCACTGGGCGCCGCTGATCCAGACGCGGGCGATGGAAAACGAAGTGTTCGTGCTGGCTGCTAATCCGGCCCACGCGGACTATGGATCGTACCAGAGCTACGGCCATTCCATGGCCGTGTCACCCGACGGTCAGATTCTCGCTGCTCTCAATGGCGAAGAAGGTCTGCTTCTGGTCGACATCGATCCAGACCAGGTCCAGAAAATCCGGCACCGCTCCCCGTTCTGGTCTTTGCGACGGCTGGATCTCTACGATCTGCAGGCTAAGGGAAATGTCCTGCAGACCATAGGATTCAAGTCGGAAAAAACGCCAGCGGACCACTGAGCGTCCGGCCTGTTCTGCCCGGCAAAAAAGCGTAAAACAAAAGGAGCTGTCCCAAGAGCGAAGCAAATGCCGCGCCAGAGACAGCCCCTTTGTCCTATCCTGATCTTTTCGGGTCTGTACGCGCAGCCTGCTCTTCTTTTTGCGGTCCTGGCCTTTCGGGATTGAGGCATACAGCCTGCCGATTTTCCCTATAATAGAGACGTGAAAATTATTCTCTCTCCCGCGAAAAAGATGAAAGTTCGCGACGACCACGAATTTGAATTAACAAGACCTGCGTTTCTGCCCGAACACGATCAGCTCAGTCGCCTTTTGCAGGCGATGAGCCGCGACGAGCTGCAGGCGCTCTACGGCTGTTCCGAGCGCACGCTTGAACCCGTCTATCAGGCGCTTCTGCAGGAAAAAGAAGGCATTGTCCCTTTGAAAACGCCCGCGCTGCTTGCCTATGACGGCATCGCCTTTACGTACATGGCTCCCGGCGTCTTTGAAGACGCGCAATGGACTTACGTGCAGGCGCATGTGCGCATTCTCAGCGCGCTGTATGGCGTACTTCGCCCGCTCGATGGCATTACGCCCTATCGTCTGGAAATGGCCCAGCAGATTCCGGCCCTTGGCCAGAGTCTTTACGCCTTCTGGGGCGATCGGCTGGCCAGTGCGCTGGAAGACGAGACCGTGATCAACCTGGCATCCAAGGAATATTCCCGCGCCGTCAGTCCGTATATTCGTCTGATTGACGTTCACTTTTATGAAGAAGACGAAAAGGGAAAGCGGCGCGAAAAAGGCGTCTATGCCAAAATAGCCCGCGGCCAGATGGTCCGCTTTCTCGCCGACCGACAGGCAGAAGAGCCGGATGTCATGAAAGACTTTGACGAAATGGGCTACGCGTATGACGCGGCCTCTTCCGATGCGAACTGTTTTAATTTTGTCCGAAAGGAGGACAGTCATGGAAAGTGAAAACGAAAAAGAGGAATGGAACGACAGAAGCTGGAAACAGCTGATGGAAACCTGCCTCAAGACGCACGACTACATTCTCCGCTCTGTCCTGAACCTCAAATACGATCTCGAACGCAACCGCAATCACTCGCTGATCCGCTCGATCAGCGGCCGCTTGAAAACGATGGACAGCCTGTCCGCCAAACTGCAGCGGCTAGGCTATGAAGTCACGGTAAAAGACGCGGCTGAAGTGCTGCACGATATTGTGGGCATTCGAATCGTCTGTTCCTATCTCAACGATATTTACTCCGCGATTGAGCGCCTGCAGACGCTCGACCGCATCCAGATCACGGAAATCAAGGATTACGTCGCGCATCCAAAACCTTCGGGCTATCGCTCGGTCCATGTGATCGGACTGTGCGATATTACCGGAGAGAACATTCAGTTTGAAATCCAGCTGCGCACGACCGCCATGGATTCCTGGGCAGCGCTCGAACACCAGATGCGCTATAAGAAGGATCTTCCCGAAAGCACCTTCGTCAACCAGGAACTTTATGAATGCGCGCAGATGCTTTTTGAAACGGACTGCCGCATGCAGACGATTCACAGCTATCTGCACGACCGGCGCGCCGCGCAAAATCTCGAAATGGAAGCGGCGATTGAAGACGAGGAAACCGAAACGGACATCGTGACCGACGGCCATCTGGCTGCAGACACCGATCCCGTTTCTTCTACCTCCAAAGCCTGAGCCCCTTTCGACGTTTCAAACTTTCAAATTTCCGGCAGAGTTGTCGATTTGTCACCGGATTTGCGGCGGACTGTTCTTTTGAAGGCTTTGCATTTTGCAGCAAAGCCGGATTATTTATTTATTCATTTCAAACAAAACCATTCTCATTCAGACAGGAGGGATACGTTATGCGTACTCCAGGAATTTGCGTATACGGCGGCTCGAGCAACGCCGTCGATCAGAAATATTTAGATGCAGCTTTTGAAATTGGTGCGGGCATTGCTTCGCGTGGCTGGATGTTAGTCAACGGAGCCGGCGATACCGGCATGATGGGCGCGGCGACCCGCGGCTGTCTCAGCAAAAACGGCCAGACGATTGGTATTGCCCCGTATTTTTTCCAGCAGCCCGGCGTTCTTTTTGAAGAAGGCAAGGATACCGTCTTTACGCGCACGATGCGTGAGCGCAAGGCGTTCATGGAATCGCTGTCGACCGCCTTTATCGTTACGCCAGGCGGCATCGGCACGCTCGAAGAATTTTTTGAAATCATCACGCTCAAGCAGCTTGGCCAGCTTAACGCGCCGCTGATCATTCTCAACCTTGATCACTACTACGATTCCCTGTTTGCGGCCATGCACGACATGGAAAAAGCCGGTTTCATTCACGAATCGGTTTTCTCGCTCTGTGAAATCGCCGACAGCGTCGAACAGACGTTCGAAATTCTCGACCGCGATCTTGCCCGCTAGTTCGAATTTAAAAATTTTATATGCATCAGCCGCTTTCCTTGCGGCTGATTTTTTTATTTTCAGGCCATCCAGAATCCGTAACGGGAAAAGAAAACGGGCATCGAGCCCGCCTTTTCGGATGTCTTTTTGCGGACGATTCTTCGACCGCTCTGTCCGACGCTTCGCTTGGAGCGTCTTCTGCTGGAGAAGCGGAATAAGAAAAGCACAGAGAACTTCGTGACTGTTGTGAAGTTCTCTGTGCAAAAAGTCTGTTTCATGAGCTGTTTTTGTTTTCCTCTCCAGCTGCAAAGACCGTAAGAGCGCAGTTCAAAACCTATTCGGGTAAAGCGGGTAAAGGCAGATCGTCTTTTGGAAGACGGTCCGCAGAAGACGTATAAAACGCGATGCCTTCCTCTTTCCATCCCTGCTCTGCGAGCCACGCATATTCCGCTTTGTCCGTGGTGAAATGATGCGCTCCGCTTTTGGCATTCGGATTATAGAGACGATATACCGGAATCTGATCTTCACTATCCGCGTTCAGCACCGTGCCGTCCAGCAGCCAGCCCTGTTTTTCCAGGTAGTCTGCCTCTTTCTTTTCCTGCGTATAGTGATGATCGCCCGCATTTGGATTATACAAGCGGTAGATCGGAGCGCTCGAATCGGCCGCATTCAGCCAGCTGATCGACTCATAACTCCAGCCCGCCTGCGCGAGTACCGTCTTTTCGTTGAGATCGGATGTGTACAGATGTTCTCCTGTATTTGGGTTGTACAGGCGGTAGACCGAACCGATTCCAGAAATATAGATGGCTACGCTCTCCACGGTCTCGGGGCGGATATCTTTCCAGTCGGGATCCTGCTTCTTCAGCGCTTCAATCGATTCCGCGGAATACTGCCAGTCCGCCGTAACATAGGCAACGCCTTCCTTTTTTGCGCTCCAGTTGCCTTCTTCGCTGACATCCAGTAAATCCGGCGTCAGCGAGCGAAGTTCGATTTTTCCGGTCGGCTGAACATTGCCGATCTTCAAAAAATCGGTCTGAAACGTCCCGGTCTGCCCTGGCTGGACATAGCGAAAATCATCCGCATTCCGAAACTCCACCTTGCCTATACTGGTCTGCGTTTTTGCATAGAGGCTTGCGGGCAAGAACGCGGCTGTGACAGCGCTGAGCAGTACGGCTTTTCCCAGGCTTTTCGTTTTGTGATTCATGACATTTTCCTCCAGATGAACGACAAAAACAGACAGCGTTTTCTGCCTTTTCGCCTGCAGGAATCGGATCGTCCTGTTTCTGAGCGGATCCGTCCTGTTTCTGAGCGGATCCGTCCTGAAAAAGACGAGCTTTGACTGCCGTTTTTCATTCGGTAAGCGATCGTCTAAATCCGTATCGCTAGTTTGAGAATACCATGCGTCTTTTGTAACTGCCAGTTTTTTTGTCGTATTTGTCCGGTAAGGATACAAACCTCTGCGACGGATGCAGATTCGATCGGAAGGAATTCTCCAGAAAGAGAGAGAGCCGTTTCTCTTTCCTGTCTGCCCCTCTTTCTCACATCCTCTTCCTTGCATCGATCTGTTTTTTGAGGAGAAGGCAATGCCTTGGGCGCATCCTTCTTTGTCTCGATTGCTGATCTGGTTTGTGCGGGAAAAGAGCGTTTTCCTGGCAAAGCATCCGGATGGTTTTCTCGAACCGAATCCCTTTTCGAGCAAAAACGCGAATACGAAACCGTCCAGGGAGTCTTTCGGATCGTGTTTTCCGGTATTTTACCGGGCACTTTTTGTTTGATTTTCCAATGATTTTCCATTTACCTTTCCCATTTTCCGCTTTGTTTCCCTCTTGTTTTCACCGTGTTTTCCTAGTTTTACTTTTATTTTACCTTTTTAGTTGTCTTTTTAAAATCGGTACTAATTCTCACAATTCCGGATAGTCATTTGCACTTTTTAAAATATTTTTAAGAAATCGAACTAGTTTGTACTGTTTTTTATCCCAGGGAAACGGTAACATTGTTAAAAAGTGCAAACTTTTTTAGTTTTCTTTTGTTGTGTGCATTGATTATATCTTGTGCTGAACGTAATCTATAACCGTAAAGATTTTAGTAAACAACTGCCCACGTTTACTAAATGACATTACCTATTTTTTGGCTCCGATCGAACAAAAGCAGCAGCCGGATTCATGTACCGTTCATAATCCCTTCATACCGTCATGAAACGGCTTCTAAACATCACGTCACGCTTTACAGCCGCACTCTGCATCTTCCCTTCATTTTCCCCCTATCATTCCCAATTATTCTTTCTCATCCGGGCTTTCCCCCCTTCGCCCGACGGCAGCCCGATTCCTCTTTTTGGGAAGCGTGCAGAAAATCCGCTCTCATTTCCCCCTCTTTTTCGGAGCGCGGATTTATCGAATTTAGACAGAAAAGCACAGACAGCCTCGTCACCTGTCTGTGCTTTTCTGTTTCTTCCCTTTTCCCTTTCGTTTCGCTTTAGACATTAGAAAGACCGTCGTCTTTGCGGGACGACGGTCTGCTGGATTTGTGAATGAAATGCGGCTTTACGCTTTGGCGCTGTCGCTTCCCTCTGGATCCGGTTTGGATACGGCGGAAACGATGCCCTGAGCCAGAGCTGCTGCTCCCTGAATTTCGGAAGGAATGATAATTTTGGTGGCTTTGCCGTCGGCAGCTTTTTCAAACGCTTCGAGCGCCTTGAGGCGAAGCACTTCATCGGTAATGCCGCTTTCGGCTAAGTAGCGCAGACCTTCTGCGGTCGCTTTCTGTACCGCCTTGATGGCTTCGGCTTTACCCAGCGCTTCTTCTACCATCGCCTTGCGGGAAGCCTGCGCTTCAAGAATGGCCGCTTCCTGGCGTCCCTGGGCAACGAGAATCGTCGATTCCTTTTCCCCTTCGGCACGCAAAATCTTTTCACGGCGTTCCCGCTCGGCTTTCATCTGCTTTTCCATGGCTTCCTGAATCGACTGCGGCGGCATGATGTTTTTCAGCTCGACGCGGTTGATTTTGATGCCCCACGGATCGGTAGCTTCATCCAGCGTAGCGCGCATTTTGGTATTGATATCATCACGGGAAGTGAGTGTCCGGTCGAGATCCATTTCACCGATAATGTTTCGCAGCGTTGTCGCAGTCAGATTTTCGATCGCGCTCATCGGGTTTTCCACCCCGTACGTAAACAGTTTTGGATCCGTAATCTGGAAGTAGATCACGGTATCGATGTGCATCGTGACGTTGTCTTTCGTAATGACAGCCTGCGGCGGGAAGTCCGCTACCTGTTCCTTGAGATCGACTTTGTTTGCGATTTTATCGATCACCGGAATCTTGAAGTGAAGACCGACGTCCCAGGTTTCGAGATACGTTCCCAGCCGCTGAATGACATAGGCATGGGCCTGCGGAACGATCCGCACGATGCTCTGGACCAGACCGGTCAGCACGAGCAGAGCGACGATGACGAGAATGACAATTGTGATCAGTTTAAAAATTGCGGGCATACAGCGATTTCCTTTCGTATACGAGAATTCCTTACAGTCTCTTTTTCACTGCCCTTTCGGGATCAGCTTTATTTCTGTTTTTCGATATCCTTTTGCGTCTTTAGACAGCCTGGACTCATTCTTTCGTGCCCGGCGGTGTCTGCAGCGGCTCGACTTCAAGCGTAACGCCATGAAGACGCAGCGTTCGAACCAGACTTCCGGCTTCGACGGCGGAAGAACACGATGCTTTCCAGTCCCGGCCTTCCACAAGTACGCGTCCATCCTGGCTGGGACGAATCGTCTCGGTTACCCGTCCCGTCTTGCCCAGATACACCTGCGCGCCGTCCGGTTCGGGCTGAAAGTGAAATGCACGGATCAGCCGGCGATGAATCAGAACAAAGGAAAGAACGGAAACCAGCGCAAACAGAAGAATCTGCAGCCAGAGAGCGGCGTGAAGCAGAGCAGCAAGTGCGGCGACGCCAGCGCCGATCGCAAACCAGCAGCTGACCATGGAAACGGTCATGGCTTCTACAATTCCGAAGAGAACCGCCAGAGCGCCCCAGATCCAGGGCATCATTTCCAGAAAATCCATGCATCCTTCCTCCTTTTTGATCTCGATAGTTCGATTATATCGACGGGCTATCTTTCCAGAAGGACTTAAGAATAATTTCATCGCTTCTTAGTGATTCCTTTTTCCTTTGACAAAAAGAATCCCGCATTTATTCCTTGTTTTTTCCCGTTCCTTAAACCGGTGCACAAAGAAGCGCGGGCTGTGCAGAAAAGCGGTCTTCAGCCGGCACTTTCCCAGCAGGGAAAAGGCCGAGTGAAAACCGCTTCTGACTGTTCTATATAGTTTTGATAGTTTTGGAATTTTTTTGGCTATATCCCTGGGGATGGATTTGCGATTTGACTGGGATATCCTTTCCCTCCCAAATCCGGCCTGGCGACCGACTGACCGGTAAAGCCGCTGAGTACAGTAAAAAATTCAGTCAGCGAGTTCTTCGAGCAGCGCATCTGTCATTTCGCGGGTGCCGACCTGCGTCATACCCTCGCTCATCATATCGGCTGTACGCAGCCCTTTATTGAGCACCGCTTCGACGCCCTTTTCGATGGCGGACGCTTCTTCTTCCATGCCAAAGGAATAGCGAAGCATCATGGCGGCGGAGAGAATGCACGCCAGCGGATTCACGAGGTTCTTTCCCGCAATGTCGGGAGCCGACCCGTGGATCGGCTCATAAAGGCCCCGTGTGCCTTCGCCAAGCGAGGACGAGGGGATCATGCCGATCGAGCCGGTAATTTCGGACGCTTCATCGGAAAGGATGTCGCCAAACATGTTTTCGGTGACGATCGTATCGAACTGCGCGGGATTTTTGCAGATCTGCATGGCGGCGTTGTCCACAAACATCACATCGAAATCCACTTCCGGATAGTCTTTCGCCAGATCGTAGAGAACGGCTCTCCAGAGGCGGGACGTATCAAGGACATTGGCTTTATCGACCAGGGTAAGCTTTTTGTTTCGCTTCATGGCCGTTTCAAAGCCGACTTTGCCGATGCGGCGGATTTCGTTTTCATCGTATGGCATGAGATCGAGCGCCTGACGGACGCCGTTCACTTCTTTTGTGGTGTGTTCGCCAAAGTAGACGCCGCCAGTCAGTTCGCGCACGATGACAAAATCGATACCCTGATCGGTAATTTCCTTTTTGAGCGGGGACGCGCCGGCCAGCTGCGGCCAGATTTTCGCCGGGCGCAGGTTTGAGAACAGGCCCATGCCCTTGCGCAGAGCCAGCAGGCCTTTTTCCGGCCGTTTGCCTCCCGGCAGACCTTCCCACTTTGGACCGCCGACGGCACCGAGCAGGACTGCATCCGCCGCAAGGCATTTGTCGAGTTCGCTTTGCGGGAGCGGTTCGCCAAACTGGTCAATGGCGTCGCCGCCCATGGCGATTGGCACATACGTCCATTCGTGATTGTATTTTTCGGCAATTCGATCGAGTACGCGCAGCGTCTGTTCGACGATTTCGCGCGACGAGCAGTCGCCGCGAATGACACCGATGGTTTTGTTCATGGTTTTTCTCTCCGTATTTCGGTTTTTCTCTTTTAACGCTTTGTTTTATATTGCTTTGTTTTTAACGGTTCGTTTTCAGCGTTTTGTCATTCTGTGACTTCGCAGATTCAGAATTCTGTATCTCTGAACGTTTCTTTTGCCGCGTGAAATCCAGAGATGCATATTTCTCTATTTTCTGAGTTTCTGATCGCTTCGATGGACGGCTGAACCGATCTATCCAATCAGTCTTTTTCCATCTGCCGCAAATAGTTCATCCAGCCGCCCTGACTGATGATGGCCTGAATGAATTCTGGAAACGGCTGGGCTTTCCAGCTTTTGTTCTGCGTTTTGTCGGTAATCGTTCCCGTCGCGAAATCGACTTCGATTTCATCGCCGGCCTGGATCTGGTCCGCAGCTTCTTCACACTCAAGAATCGGCAGCCCGATATTGATGGCGTTGCGGTAAAAAATGCGCGCGAAGGATTTCGCGATGACGCAGGAGATGCCGGCCGTTTTAATCGCCAGCGGCGCGTGTTCACGGCTCGATCCGCAGCCAAAGTTCCATCCCGCGGTAATCAGATCGCCGGCTTTTACCTTTTGCGTAAAGCTGGGATCAATATCTTCCATGCAGTGTTCAGCAAGCGCCTGTGCATCCGGAGTATTGAGATAGCGGGCGGGAATGATGACGTCCGTATCGACGTTGTCAGGATAAAGAAAGGTTTTTCCGCAGGCATTATTCATGAGCGTTGTCCTCCATATCGTCATTCGAATTCAGATCCGGATTTCTCGGATCGGTAATAGATCCAGTCAGGGCGCTGGCGGCGGCGGTGTAGGGCGAAGCGAGGTACACCTCGGAAGTGACATCGCCCATGCGGCCGACAAAGTTTCGGTTGGTGGTGGAAATGCAGCGTTCACCTGGAGCAAGAATGCCCATGTAGCCGCCCAGACACGGACCGCAGGTCGGCGTTGAAACGACAGCGCCGGCTTCAATGAACGCCATCAGATAGCCGTTGGCGATGCACTGCTTGTAAATGTCCATGGTCGCCGGAATGATGATGCAGCGAACACCGTTCGCAACATGACGGCCCTTGAGAATTTCATACGCCGCGTCCATATCTTCCATGCGGCCGTTGGTGCAGCTGCCGATGACAACCTGATCGATCTGAACTTCCCCAGACTCGCTTGCCGGCCGGGTATTTTCCGGCAGGTGCGGCCAGGCCACAACCGGAACGAGCTGATCGAGATCGATTTCGATCGTCTGCTCATAGACGGCATCCGGATCGGCTTCAAAAATAACGGGATTCGCGGCGCCGTGTTCTTTGAGATAGGCGATCGTTTTTTCATCCACGGGGAAAATGCCGTTTTTGGCGCCGGCTTCAATGGCCATATTGCAGATGCAGAGGCGATCGTCCATGGAAAGCGACTGCACGCCCTCGCCCGTGAATTCGAGCGATTTGTAGAGCGCGCCGTCTACACCGATCTGGCCGATCAGCGAAAGGATTACATCCTTGCCGGATACGTACCGGGGCAGCTTTCCCTTCAGGACGACCTGAATAGCGGAAGGCACTTTAAACCACGCCTTACCAGTGGCCATGCCGGCGGCCATATCGGTTGAACCGACGCCGGTCGAAAACGCGCCGAGCGCACCGTATGTACACGTATGGGAATCGGCACCGATCAGGCAGTCGCCCGCGGTTACTCGTCCCTGTTCCGGAAGCAGGGCGTGTTCAATGCCCATCTTGCCGACATCGTAAAAGTGGGAAATTTCATGTTTTTTACAAAAGGAACGGCACGCAGCGGACTGCTTGGCAGCCTTGATGTCCTTATTGGGGACGAAATGATCGAGTACAATGTTGATTTTTTCCGGATCGTATACAGAATCAAATCCGGCTTTTTCAAATTCGGCAATAGCTACCGGGGTCGTAATGTCGTTGCCCAGCACGCCTGTCAGATCCGCTAAAATCAGCTGGCCGGCTTCAACGGAATCGAGACGGGCATGGCTGGCCAGAATTTTCTGGGTCATGGTCATGGCCATAAAGTTCAGTCTCCTCTTCTTCGCTCATGCGAGCGCTTCTTTTTCCTCTTGAATAAAGCGATTGTTCAGCGCAGAGGCGAGGGCGAGAATTCCGGCGAAAATGATATCGGAATCCGTGCCCGCGCCCCATGTGCGGCTGCCGTCCGGCCAGAGCAGACCGACATAGCAGGCAGCGCTGGCGGAAGAATTATTGGAAAGGGAATGTTCGGTATACGTTTCGAGCGTGTATTCCAGACCCGTTCCGCCCTTGATGGCGTTGTTGACCGCGTTCAGGCGGCCGTTTCCGGAGGCGTACCATTCGACTTCCTCGCCCTGATAAATGGCCGAGACGATCGCCTTGAGCGTCTTGCCCTGAATGAAGTGCGCTTCGTGAATATCGAAAGCCGGAGCAGCAAGATTGAGATACGCCGACTGGAAAATTTCGAAAATTTCATCCGGCTTCAGTTCGGAATGGTGGCGGTCCGAAATATCCTTCACTTTATAGCCGAAGTCTTCGCGCATTTTCGGCGGCAGATTGTAGCCGTAGCGCGTTTCGAGAATATAGCCGATGCCGCCTTTTCCGGACTGCGAATTCACACGGATGACATCCGCGTCGTATGTGCGGGAAAGATCCTGCGGATCGATCGGCAAGTAAGGAACGGTCCAGCGGCCTTCGGGATCTTCTTCCTTGTATTTCATGCCTTTGGCAATTGCATCCTGATGGCTTCCCGAGAACGCTGCGAAGACGAGCGAACCCGCATAAGGCTGCCGGTCATGCACATGCATGCGCGTCAGGCGTTCATACGTTTCGACGATTTCCGGCATATTGGAAAAATCGAGGCCCGGATCCACGCCCAGAACGAGCATGTTCATCGCCAGCGTAATCGCATCGACGTTTCCGGTGCGTTCCCCGTTTCCAAAAAGGCAGCATTCCACGCGCTGAGCACCGGCGAGCAGGGCCAGTTCCGTATCGGCGACGCCGGTTCCGCGGTCGTTATGCGGATGCGTGGAAAGAATAATGGACTGACGGTTATGGAGGCGGTCGGAGCAGTACTCAATCTGGTTGGCGTATACGTGCGGAAGCGACATTTCGACTGTAACGGGCAGATTGATGATCATCGGCCGATCGGGTGTCGGCTCCATAATGTCGATTACGGCATTGCAGACGTCGAGCGCAAAGTCCGGTTCGGTTCCGGTAAAGGATTCCGGCGAATATTCAAACAGGAAATTGCCGTCGTATTCCTGGGAAAGCTGCTTGACCAGACGGGCACCGTCCAGCGCGATTTCCTTAATATCCTCCATGGACTTTTTGAAGACCTGTTCGCGCTGCGCTTTCGAAGTCGAATTATAAAAATGAACCACCGCTTTCGGAGCACCCTGAATGGCTTCAAACGTCTTTCGAATGATGTGTTCCCGGCACTGGGTGAGCACCTGAATGGTGACATCGTCCGGAATGAGATCCTGCTCGATCAGCGTGCGCAGAAATTCATATTCGGTCTGACTTGCGGCCGGAAAGCCGACTTCGATTTCCTTGAAGCCGATGTCGCAGAGCAGCTTGAAAAATTCCAGTTTTTCTTCCAGGGACATGGGCACGATCAGCGCCTGGTTGCCGTCGCGCAGATCGACGGAGCACCAGTACGGCGCCTTGTCCGGATGATCTTTTCTGACCCAGCGGTATTCGCTGGTCTTTGGGGGAAAGTACCCCGGTGAATACTTGTTCGCGTTCATGTAATATCCTCTTTTCTGTTCAGTACGATGAAAATGCAGCCTCTGAGCGTGTGCAAAACGGACAGTCTGTGGTCGCAGAAACGGCGAATATCGAAAAAAAAACGTCTCCTTTCCCAAGGAAAAGAGACGGAATGATCCGCGGTACCACTCTTCTTGCTGCCAGTGCGGCAGCCGCTTAGCGATCCATCAATCGCTTTCTTCTGTAACGGGAATACCCGGAAAGAATTACTGCATTCACTCTTTCAGCTCGAAGGGGAGTATGCCATCATTGTTCTGCGGTCTTTCATCAGCCGGCCGCTTTCTGCAAGAATTCCTGATGGTTTGGTCCTTGTCAGTGCTTTTTGAACGTGTTTTCATTCTAAAAGAGGGGCAAAAAGCCTGTCAACGACTTATGAAAATTGATGAAAATCCATGAAAATAATGTGTGAATTATTCAGAAAGGAAGCTTATGGTCCTCAAAGAAGATGTTGAATTCCGCGAAGAAATCAAAAAAAGCCGTTTTATTACCCTCCTTCACCGGGTAAAAACGATGCCGGAAGCCCGGGAGTTCATCGCGCAGATCAAAAAGGAATACCCGGATGCGACGCACTGCTGCAGCGCCGTAAAAATCGGCGCGCTCACCCATTCCAGCGACGACGGCGAACCCGCTGGAACAGCCGGAAGACCAATGCTGGATGTGCTGCGAAACAGCGAAGCCGATGAAATCTGCGCCGTGGTCATCCGCTATTTTGGCGGTACCCTTTTAGGCAAAGGCGGCCTGGTCCGCGCCTATTCGGGAGGCGTTGCCAATGCGCTCAAAGAAGCTTCCTTTCTGGAAGCGAAAACCTTTACGCTCTACGAACTGCAGACCGGCTACGATCTGGCCGGAAAAGTCGAATCCTGGCTGCATCAGAGCGGCGTTCTCGAACTGCAGGCGGATTACGGCTCAATGGCTGTATTTACCTTTTTAAGCGACCAGAATATGGAAAAGGAAGCTGCGGACCGTTTTTCCGGATCCATCACGATCCAGAAGCGCTGCAGCGTAACGCGCGAGTGCTGAGATTCAGGTCTCCAAACGCGAAAAATGTCAAAAACGCGCCTTATTTTGTCAAGACGCGATTAGAAAAGAAGTGTCTTGCGAACCCGGTTGTGTAAGCGGTTCGCCCCGACACGGAAATTGCACATATTTTGTCTGTTTTTTGACAGAACCTCACTGGTATTCTGTATGCATGAACGGAAAGGAGCATCTCTATGTCATTTGTACTTACCACTCTTCTGATCACACTTGCTTTAGTCTTTTTTGGAAGTATCCTGCTTCCGCTGCTGCCCTTCCTGCTGATTTTTGGATTCCTCAGCCTGCTGTTCCGTCGACCGACCGTTCGCGTCTACACCCGTTCATTCCAGATGCCGACCAACAGTACATTTAACAGCTTCAGCCGCGAAAAGAATCCGCGCATCGAATCGGGCGCCGACTCCATCCACTCGGATTCCAACGGCGATATCATCGATGCGGAATATACAGAAACCGATCTTTAATCCAATCCAATTTAAAAACTGAACCGGGCCGTCTTCTATACGAAGACGGCCCTTTTTCATACGCTGCTGCGCTATATGTTCATGCGCTAAATATGGATCTTTTTTCGCCAAAATTCTTTCCTTATCTCAAAAGTATCGGCCGGCCAGTAAGAATATCCATAATAACGAAAAGGCCGTCGGCGGACGGCGGGAGGACTTCATGAACGAAAACAATCCATCCAATCGGATTCTCACCTTCGACTGCTATGGGACGCTTCTCAATCTGGACAGCGTCGATCAGGCGCTTGCTCAAATTGCCCGCGCAAATCAGCTGGATCCCCAAAAAGCCTGCGACTATTACAGCCGCTATGAAGATCGGCTCATGTATGGCGAAACTTTTCGCCCATTTGAGTCGCTCGTACGCGAAATTCTCAGCTATGTCGATTTTGAACTGAGCGCGCAAGTCTTTCAGACACAGGCGGAACGGATCCTGCAGGCGTATCGTGAAGCGGAGCCTTTTGAAGAGGTAAAAGAGAGTCTGGCTAAACTTCATGCGCAGGGATGGACCATCGTCCTGATGTCCAATACTTACGATTCTTTAATGCGTCATCATCTGCAAAAGCTTGGCAGTTCGATTGACCACGTGCTTCTGGCGGATCAGGTACACGCATATAAACCGCAGCTCGTCTTTTTTGAAGAAGCCGAAAAGGCTTTGAATCTCAAAAGCAACACGCACATTCACATTGCCGCCGGCTACTGGTAGGATATGATTCCCGCTGGAAAAATGCGCTGGCCCGCCATTTGGGTCGATCGCAAAAATCATGCACTGTACGCTCGCAGGAAGATGGCCTTAAAAAAGTTTGCTCCCTTCGTGAGCTTCCCAGCCTTCTGGAAACCTTCAGTTAGAACACAGCAATTTGCGCGCCGACAGCGATTCGAATTCATTTCGTTCGAACACAGCTCCTGTCCATTTTGTAAGCGTCAAATAAAAGACGGGTATTTTCTCGACCGCCTCCTTGGGATAA
>NZ_CAPAEZ010000033.1:0-27694 GCF_948576815.1 uncultured Allobaculum sp. | reverse complement strand
AAAGATAGGAAGCTGCCAGACAAAATGAAATCCCCGAAGGATAAAGGAGAAATCCGATATCTTTCGGGGATTTTTCTGCGCGTTGGAAACCGAATGGAATCGGCGGACCAAAGCGGCTTTGAAAAAGAAACTAATCTTCTTCAAGAATGTGGGTGAGGGCCACTTTCACAACGGAATGGATATGTTCGTCATCCAGGAAGTAGTACACAGCTTTTCCGTCTTTCCGGCTGCGGATCAGTTTGGCGGCTTTAAGCGCCTTGAGCTGATGGGAAACCGCGGAACGGGACATGCCGATCACATTGCACAGATCCGACACGCACAGTTCTTTCTTTTCCAGCGCAATCAGAATTTTCAGCCGGGTCTGATCGCCCATGACTTTATAAAAATCCGCCAGCCGTTCCAGAATTTCCGGACAGGGAAGCGATTCAATGGCGTTTTCTACGGCTGCCTGATCCAGGCTTTCGTACAGAGGTTCATGCGTATTCATGCCTGTATCATACCGCATGATCCGTTTTTTACGCGAAATCATTCTCTAGAGCCCGCCCCAGAAGGCCATTCAAATCCGTTCAGAAAATGGGGATGTTTCTGTTGCAAACCCATGCAGAGTCGATATAATAGAAACGTAAATAGTTGAACAATTGTTCAACTAATAAGTGATTCAATGTATCCCAGAAACGGGAAGAAAACATAGTCATAAAAAAAACATAGTCATAAAAGGAGAACGTTATGAAGAAAACATACAAAATCGAAGTGGACTGTCCCACTTGTGCTTCGAAACTGCAGAGCTGTGCAGAACAGACGGAAGGAGTTGAAAAGTGCTCGGTCAATCTGATGACGCAGAAACTCGTCATTGAAGCCCCGGCCGAATCACAGAAAGCCATCATTGAATCCATTGCGAAGCGCATGGCGTATATCGATGATGACGTTGTGATCTACAGATAGCTATGACAAAGAAACAAAAGAAAAATCTCAGGAAAATCCTGATCAGCGCGGCGGCCTATGCAGCGCTTGCGCTTTCTTCAATCTGGATTCAATGGCCAGCCCTTCTTCAGGCGCTTCTCTATCTGGCCATCTATCTTTACATTTCCTGGGGTGTTCTCAAGAAAACACTCAAGAACATTAAAAACAAGGACTTCATGGATGAAAACTTCCTGATGACCTTAGCCAGCCTGGGTGCCTTCGCTCTTGGCGAATACTCTGAAGCCGTAGCGGTTATGCTGTTTTATCAGGTCGGCGAATGGTTCCAGTCCTACGCGCTGGAGCGCTCGCGCAAGAACATTTCCGCACTGATGGATATCCGTCCGGAATATGCCAACCTGGTCGAAGAAGACGGCTCCGTGAAGGAAGTCGATCCGGATGAAGTCAAAGTCGGTCAGACGATTGTCATTAAACCGGGTGAACGCATTCCTCTGGACGGTACGGTTCTTACCGGTACCGGTTCAATCGATACGTCCGCGCTGACCGGCGAGAGCGTTCCGAAAACGGTTCGTCCTGGCGACGAAGTCATTTCCGGATGCATCAACCAGAACGGACTGCTCCATGTCAAAGTCAGCCGGGAATTCTCGAACTCGACGGTTTCCCGCATTCTCGATCTGGTTGAAAACGCGACCGACAAGAAGAGCCGTTCCGAACAGTTCATCACCAAATTTGCCCGTGTCTACACGCCAATTGTTGTATGCAGTGCCATCGCTCTGGCGATTATCCCTTCGCTGATCACAGGACAATGGGCAACCTGGGTTTACCGCGCACTGGAATTCCTCGTTATTTCGTGCCCGTGTGCTCTGGTTATTTCCGTACCTCTGGCTTTCTTTGGCGGAATTGGCGGCGCTTCCCGCTGCGGCATTCTCGTTAAGGGAAGTACATATCTGCAGGATCTGGCCGATGTCAAAACCATTGTTTTCGATAAGACCGGAACGCTGACTAAAGGTACGTTTGAAGTCACATCGATTACCCCGGTATCCATACCGCGCGAAGAGCTTTTACAACTCTGCGCGAAAGCGGAATCGTATTCGACGCACCCGATTGCCTTAAGCATTGAGCGTGCGGCCAGACTGGAAAACCCGAAAGAGGGCGTTTCCAATGTCGAAGAAGTCGCCGGTAAAGGCATCATTGCTCAGATCGATGGAAAATCGGTTGCCGTCGGCAATGAAAAGCTGATGCTTTCATTAGGCATTCCGGCCGATGACCTGCCGAAAGGATCTGGCTTTGGAACTGTGGTTTACACCGCCTGCGATCAGAAACTTGCCGGAGTGATTGAAGTTGCTGACGAGCCCAAAGAAGAAGCCAGAACCGTTACCGATCTGCTTCGCAAATATGGCGTAAAACGATTCGTCATGCTTACCGGTGATGCCAAAGGTGTCGCCGAAGCGGTAGCCACACAGGCTGGCATTGACGAAGTACACGCCCAGCTTCTGCCGGAGCAGAAAGTCGAATGGCTGGAAAAGATTCTTCAGAACAAGGAAGGCATTACCGCCTATGTCGGCGACGGCATTAACGACGCGCCGGTACTGGGCATGGCCGATGTCGGTATTGCAATGGGCGGCCTGGGCAGCGATGCGGCCATTGAAGCCGCGGACGTTGTTCTGATGGACGATCAGCTCGATTCGCTGATTACCGCCATTCGTATTTCCCGCAACACCCTGAAGATTGCCCGCGAGAACATCATTTTCGCGATCTTCGTTAAAATTCTGATGCTCGTGCTTGGCGCACTGGGTATCGTCAACATGTGGGGCGCTGTATTCGCCGATGTCGGTGTTTCCGTTCTCTGCATTCTCAATTCCATGCGTGCCCTGCGTACGCGCAAATACCGTCTCAATACGCCGGAGCTGAAATAATCAGCCCCGGCTTTTTTGAAGGAAAGAGCGGACGCGGGCACCATTCGATCGCAATCGCGTGGTTTTTCCTATCATAGAAGAAGGAGGGATCCATATGAAAGAACATGAAAACAAGCTGGAGATCGCCGAACTGATCGGTGAGGTTTCCAGAAATCTGGACAAAAAGGATCTGAATAAAGTCCTTGAAGCCTTTTCTGCCGACGCAGAATTCACGATTGAAGAAGATGGAAAGGCTGCGGTCGATTTAACCGGAAGAGAAGCTATCCGCGAACACATTGCCAGCCATATGGAAAAGTATGATCTGATTTTCCATAACAGCGGCTCCACAGTTGTGGATCTGATTCATCTCGATCAGAGTGCGACAGCGGCTACCAGCTGCATCGTGAAAACCCGCACGAACGATCCAATCGTCACCACCGATGAATATGTGTACTATCTTGACTCGCTGGTAAAAGTCAACGGTTTCTGGTACATCGTAAAACGTACGATTCAGATCGAATCCAAATCGGTACGCTAAGCATGCAGAATCCGGGACTTTCCCGGATTTTTCATTTTCTGCCGGATCAGGCCTGAGGGCGAACAGGGCGTCATTTGGCAGGACAAAATTAAACGATCCAGTTTTGAGACTGGATAGGAGATCCATATGAAACGCTCTACTATTGCTTCGCCAGATGGCGCCCTGGCCTTTTTCTTTGCGATTTTCGCCTTGCTGATCTGGTACGTCTCGGTATTTCCGTCGATTGACAACCTGACGCTCTTTTCCTTGAGCATGGTCTGGCTGCTGCTTTCGGCGGGTACGCTGATTGCTTCTTTAATTAACATGGTCCGCGGTTTTTCGCGCGGCAATACCAACCTTCTCGCAACCATTCTTCTCGGATTTATTCCTGGTGTGGATACGCTGGTTGCCTTAGGCATGCGCGTAATCGGCGCCCCGTATCATCCGGTCCTCTATGGGGTCATGTATATGATTGGTGCTATCTTAACGATCAGCGCTGCCTGGCGGAGAAGAATGCAGCCTGGCTATATTTTTCTGCGGACACTGATTGTCGGCCTCGGTCTGCTCTGCCTGGGCATCGGTGATACGTTCGAACTCCATGGCGTTCTCGTCCTTGGCGGCTGGCTGATGTTTGTCTTTGCGATGCTCAGTTTTTACTATGGTCTGTCCAGACTGTACGAAGAGTTTGGCTTTCCGCTGCCGGAAGGCAAATCCTTCTTTAAGGAAAGCGAGAAGACAGCCGGTCTGCCGTCCTATCCGAAATCCAAAGCGGATAAGACGAGTAAAGAACCGCTTCATCCGCGTCAGGAACGCCTGAGCAGCCCGGATATGATTGTCGCCTTTATTTGCGCGACGTTTGGCAGCCTGAGCTTTGCCATTCCGTTTTTCGGTCTGGGCGATGATTCGGTGATGTCTGCCGGTATTATTCGTATCGTTCTTGGCATTATCTTTTACTGCAGTGCCCTGATCAATATGTTTAAAGGTTCGCCTTACGGTTCGCTTAATCTGATTTTCGCGGTCTGCTTTGGTCTGTTTGCAGGATCTACGCTCTCGCTCCAGTCTTTGCATGACGTGATTTACTTTTCGATTCAGCCGACGTTTTTCGGGGTGGTTCAGCTGTTTGCGGGTCTGTATCTGGTCGCGATCATTCCGGCCACGCGAAAGGCACCGGCGTATCGTTCGCTGGCCATGTTCTGCTCGGGCATGGGCTTTGTAACAGGCGGAATCGACTTGCTGACAAAAATTCCGTACATGAACAAAGCCAGCGGCCTCTTCTTCCTCGTCTTCTGCCTGCTCAATATTTATGCAGGCATGTCGGCTCTGCTTCCCAGTCTTCGTCAGGGTCCGACCATCGATCAGCTGCTTAAAAAAGAAAAAGCCTGAGTCGTGACTCGAAGCATCCAGATATCGGAGCATTCAGATAGTTGAACATACAAAAACAGTCCTCTTTGCGGGTACGCGATCAAACGCTTCCTGCAATCGAGGACTGTTTTTTTTTGATGTTATTTTGGCTTATTTTCGTTTTGCCTGCCTTTGTTTCGTCTATCGACGTTTTGGCAGTCTGCGATTTTTGCGATCGGCGGAACGATTCGAAGCTTCCGGTGCCGTTTGACTGCGCATGGTCAGTGCAATCCGTTTGCGCTTGGGATCGACTTCAAGAATGCGGGTGCGTACGACCTGACCGACATGAACGATCTCATTGGGATCTTTGACAAAGCGGTCTGCCAGCTGGGAAATATGGACCAGACCGTCTTCATGAACTCCAATGTCGACGAACGCGCCGAAGCTTGTGACGTTGCGGACGGTGCCTTCCATTTCCATTCCCGGCTGCAAATCTTCCAGATGCAAAATGCCTTTCTTCAGAATCGGGCCATCGAGCGCGTCACGCGGGTCGAGTCCGGGGGAGGCGAGTTCGCTTAAAATGTCGCTTACCGTATACGGATCGCTGCCCAGTTCCTGAGACAGACGCTGCGCATTCAGGGATTTGAGCGTTCTGGAAAACCCATCGCTGTGCATGTCGTTTAAAGACAGATTCGTTTTTTCCAGAATCCGGGCGGCTAACGGATAGCTTTCGGGATGAATGCCGGTGTTATCAAGCGGGTTCGATCCGGAGTGAATGCGCAAAAAGCCGATGCTCTGCTCATAAATCGTATCGGAAAGCAGACTCGCCAGTTCCGTACGGTCTGTAAACGGACGGTTTTCTCTGGCTTTCAGGATTTTGCTGATCTGCGGCTTTTTCAGACCGGCGATATGGCGAAGCAGGCTGACGGAAGCCGTGTTGACGTTGACACCGACGCGGTTAACGACTTTATCGGTTACAAAGTCGAGCGTTTCGCGCAGCTGCTTCTGGGACACATCGTGCTGGTATTCGCCAATGCCCAGAGACTGGGGATCGATTTTCACGAGTTCGGAAAGCGGATCCTGTATGCGACGCCCGATGGAAATGGCGGAACGCTCTTCGACGGGCAGATCCGGGAATTCTTCCTTGGCCAGCGGGGAAGCGGAGTAAACCGAAGCGCCGGCTTCGTTTCCGATCACATAGGAAACTTCCGGGAATTCGGGAAGAATCGAAGAAATCAGTTCGATCGATTCCTGACTGGCAGTACCGTTGCCGATGACGATCAGCGTGGGATGGAAGCGGCGCAGCAGTTCCTTCGTTTTTGCGACGGCTTCCTGATAAAAGCGGGCTTCCGGAGCCACTTTGGATCCGTGCTTGAACGGATAGACGACGCACGTATGGAGCAGGCTGCCTTCTTTGGAAAGAACGGCCAGCTTGCATCCGTTCAGGTAGCCTGGATCCCATGAGAGAATGACCTGTCCTTTTAACGGTCTAGCCATGAGCAGGTGTTCGAGATTGGATGCAAAGCCCTGAATGGCTTTTTTGTGTGCGTTTTCGCGCAGCTCACTGCGGATTTCGCGTTTGACGGAAGGCAGAATGAGACGGATGAGCGCGTCATGAATGACGGCCATCATCCAGTCGCTGACCGGCTTGCGGCCAAAAAGGATCTGCCGGATCCGGCGTTCGATGTCTTCGTTGTCGCTGGTAATGGATACGGTGATGACTTTTTCCTTTTCCGCCCGGTCCATAGCGAGGACGCGATGGTGCGGAATGGTTTTGATCGGATTGGTGAAGTCGTAGAACATTTCATAAATGCCCTGCGGATCTTCGGCATCTTTTTTCAGCGTGCTCGTCAGGGATTCTTTTTCAAGAAGCTCCTTGCGAACGGCCTGACGGACGGCAGGGGTGTTGGCAATGCGTTCGGCGAGAATGTAGCCGGCCTGTTCGAGGGTATCGTCATCAAGCGTATCCGGACGGGTTTTGAGTTCGAACAGAGAATCCGCAATCGGACCAAACCCGGCTTCGATCGCGGCGGATGCTTTGGTTTTGCGCTTTTCCTTGTAGGGACGATAAATTTCTTCCAGCTCCGCCTGAGTTGCAGCATCGAGAACGGCTTTTTTCAAATCGTCGTTCAGAACGCTTTTTTCCTGAAGCGCGGCCAGAACGGTTTCCTTTCGCTCCTGCAGAGCGGTCTGGTATTTCCAGGTCTGTTCAATGTTTCGCAGCTGGTCCTCATCGAGAGAACCGGTCTGCTCCTTGCGATAGCGGGCGATAAAAGGAATGGTGGCTCCTTCTTCGAGCAGATCGTGTGCAGCCTGAACCTGACGCTCAGGCAGGCCGAGAAGTTCGGCGGTACGTTTTAAGATATCCATTTTTTCAGGATATCATCCAGAAGAGAGAATGCAATCGGATCGATGACAGATGCAGGATCGAGGCCGAATCGAAGCTGAATTGAAGCCCAGTCAAAGGGCAGTTCACAAGAAACTCGAAGCGGATAAAAGCGTTCCAAAAGCGTCTGGATGCGCCGCATAGAGCCGACGAAAAAGCCAACGGATCTGGACGAATATATATATTGTAGAGAATGAGGATTTCCAATTACGAATTGGCGAAAAAGAAAGGAAGAAAGGCCATGAAAACTCATGCAGAAAAAGAACAAGGACACGAGCCAATGTGCGGTCATGTATACGAGCAAGTATACGAACAGGCACACGATCCCGTACAAGAGCTGGATGAAACGAGAGAAAGGCTGCCCATTCGTACGCAGATCGAAGCGTACGCCAATCCCAGACGGGCCGACTTTTCCGCTTCGCTGACGCCGACGATCGATTCGTCCCGCGTTCTTGGCGTTCGGGTCGGGGACCTGGATGCGATTAAAAAGAAAATGACCCCGGTGCAAAAGACAGCATTTCTTCAGGAAAAGCCGCATCTCTATTACGAAGAAGATCTTTTGCACGTTCGTCTTCTCAATGAACTTCGAGATCCACAGGAAGCCAGAAGCGCCGCAGAAGATTTTCTGTGTGCCTGCACATCCTGGGCGATTACGGACGGACTGAGCTTTCGGTATTTAAGCGATGAAGATCTGCTGAGCATGGCCAGCGATTTTCTCCAAAACGAAAACGAATACGCTGTGCGCCTTGGTCTCCTCTGGATTTTAAAGCGGGCCCCAAAACGGCCGGATGCCAGACAATGGGTCGATCTGGCTTTGCAGGCGAAAGGGCAAAACGACACGAAACAGCTGATCGACATAAAGGGCTGGATGCTTTGTGAAGTGATGATTTACAAGCCGGATCTGGCCTGGTCCATTCTGGAGGATCCAGCGATTTCTCGGGATGTTCGTTTGCGGGCGATCGCCAAGTGCGTGGAAAGCCTGCGCATTTCCAATGACGACAAGGAGAAGCTTCGTGCCCTGCGAAAGAAACTGAAAGAAGCAAAGCGCTAAACGATTTCTGCCAAATTCACCCCATCCCAAAGGGCCTCGTTTACGGCCGGTAAAATGCAGGTAAAGAAAGAAAGCGGTTCGATCCTTCCTCAAAGGTCGATCGAAAGCCGGTTTCTTTTCGAAAAGAGAAGGATGAGGTGTACAACTATGAAAAACAAATCTTCTTTGCTTACGGGTACCATCGAAAAATCCGGAAAGAAAATCGCTCTGCTCGAAGCCGGCATCGCTGCGCTGGCTGTAGTCTTCGGCTTTTCGATCCTGGTTCTGATCGCCCATGTGCAGTCGGCGATCGAAATCCTGCTCTTTCCAGACGGCTTGACGATGCCAGGTTTTCCGGCGGAATGGCTGTTTGCGGCAGCGGCAACGCTGGCGGCAGCCCTCTGTGCGGTTCCTGTTCTGACCCGCCGCTTTCGCCGCCGATAAGGTGCATTCAGACCGGCAAAGTAGAAGCCGCTTTCTATCTTTTGCCGGTTCGCACAAAAGCTCTGGGAAAGTCTGCATGGTGCGGGCATCGTTTTGACAGAAGTTCACAGAGCGCCTTATAATCAGGGCAACGATGCTGAAAAGGACATGGTTTTCCGAGATTTGGATCCAGAAAGAAGAGCGGTCGATGCGAGCTCTTTGAAGAACCGGAAGATTACTCCCTTGGAATCGCCCCTGAAAAGGTGTGCCGTTCGTCCGCGTTAAGGCGTCAAGAGCTGGCTGTTTCGTCAATGGTTCTTCCTGTTCCACCCGATCCGCTGGATATCGAATTCAAACGATCGGATTCTTGTTCGACATGAAGATCGAACGCATTTCATTGCTGGAAGAAAGAAGCAGTCTGAACTAAGGTGGTACCGCGCACGGCAGGCGTCCTTATGGATTCCTGCCGTTTTTTTATGCCCAAAAGGCAAAGCGTCTGTCGGAGAGCGGAACAGATTCGACAGGCATGAAATCACACTCGCAAGAAAGGACAGAAACTGTTATGGAACTCATCAACATTCTTGAAGATGAACATCTTTCTACGCTGAACCATTCTGCAGCCCATCTGATGGCGCAGGCAGTGAAACGTCTGTATCCTCAGGCAAAGTTCTGGGTTGGACCGGTCATCAGCGATGGCTTCTACTACGATATGGATCTTGGCGATGTCAGTCTGACCGATGAAGACCTCGTCAAAATCGAAAAGGAAATGAAGAAGATCGCCAAGGACGGCAAGCGCATTGTTCGCCGCGAAGTGTCCAAGGAAGAAGCCCGTGAAATGTTCGCGGACGATCTGTACAAGGAAGATCTGATCGACGGACTCGAAGACGGAAACATCACCGTCTATTCGCAGGGTGAATTTACCGACCTCTGCCGCGGACCGCACGTGGATTCCGTGAAAGAACTGAAAAACGTAAAACTGCTCAAGCACTCCGGCGCCTACTGGAAAGGCGACAAGAACAACAAAATGCTTCAGCGTGTTTACGGTATTGCCTTTGATACCAAGGAACAGCTCGACGACTATCTGGCAGCGCTCGAAGAAGCGAAAAAACGCGACCACAAGAAACTTGGCCGTGAAATGAACCTGTTTACGGTTTCGGAATATGCACCAGGTATGCCGATTTTCCTGCCGGATGGTATGATTCTGCGGAATCTGCTTGAAAACTACTGGTACGACATTCATGCCAAAAACGGCTACAAGTTCATCAAGACACCAATCATGATGTCCCGTGAACTTTGGGAACGCTCCGGCCACTGGGATCACTACAAGAACAACATGTACACATCCAAAGTGGACGACCGCGATTTTGCCATCAAGCCTATGAATTGCCCGGGTGCGCTGCTCGTCTATAACAACGACCTGCACTCCTACAAGGATCTGCCGCTGCGAATCGGCGAACTGGGTCAGGTTCACCGCCACGAAGCGTCCGGCGCGCTGAACGGTCTGTTCCGCGTTCGTACGTTTACCCAGGATGATGCGCATATTTTCGTAACTCCGGATCAGATCGAATCCGAAGTTAAGGGCGTTCTGGATCTGATCGACCAGATTTACGGCGTATTCGGTCTGCCGTACACGATCGAACTGTCCACTCGTCCGGAAAAGGACTACATCGGAACCATCGAAATCTGGGATAAATCCGAAAAAGCCCTCGCGGATGCCTGCGTCAAAGCCGGCAAGGACTACACCGTAAACCCGGGCGACGGCGCCTTCTACGGACCGAAACTGGATATCCATATCAAGGATTCCCTCGGCCGTGACTGGCAGTGCGGAACGATCCAGCTCGACATGAACCTGCCAGAACGTTTTGAATGCACTTACGTAGATGCGGACGGCTCGAGAAAAACACCGCTCATGCTGCACCGTGTAATTTATGGATCCATCGAACGCTTTATCGGTATTCTGATTGAGCACTTCGGCGGTCACTTCCCGCTGTGGCTGGCCCCGAAACAGTTCGTTGTCATTCCGGTTCATCAGGAAAAACATGCGGCGTACGCCAGAGAAGTGGCAGATGCCCTCGAAAAACTCGGCATGCGTGTCAGCGTCGATGATCGCAATGAGAAACTCGGCTACCGCATTCGTGAAGCCCAGATGAAGAAAATTCCGTATCAGCTTGTTGTCGGCGACCGCGATATGGAAGCCGGAACGGTAACCATCCGTAAATCCGGAAGCAAGGACGCGGTAACTCTGACGCTCAATGAGGCTCTTGATCGCTTTAAGAAGGAGGTTGACGACAAATGTCTCTTTACCATCGATTAAAACCCGCCCTGTGCGGACTGCTCGCACTCGGCCTGGCTGCCTGCAGCTCACCAGCTCCTGCTGCATCCAGCAGCGAAGCATCTTCCACATCGTCCAAAGGATCGGAAACGGCTCTTGCTGAACCTTTGAAAGTACTCTGCCCGCAGGGTGCACCGGCTCTGGCTACACTTGGCCTCGAAGTCGATGACGCGGATGTGGAATATGTTGAAGGCCAGGATCTGCTGGTCAGCGAACTGTCCAAGAAAGAGGGCGACTACGATATGATCGTCGCTCCAATCAACCTGGGTGTAAAAACCTGGAAAGAAGCTGAAGCCTATCAGCTTGAAGGCGTTCTGACCTGGGGCAACCTGTATGTAGTCAGCGCCGATGAAACCTGGAATGCGCCGGATAAGAAAATCGCTCTGTTTGGCGAAGGCGCTGTTCCTGGACTTGTCTTTGATGAAGTCTATCCGGATCTGCAGGCGACCAGCGAATACTATCCGTCGGTAGCCGAAGCGTCTACCGCTCTGGTTTCCGGAAAAGTGGATGCCGCTCTGCTTGCACAGCCTGCAGCCGCTGGTGCTGTAGCCAAAGCCAAGGAAAACGGTACCGAACTGAAAGTACAGGCCGATCTGCAGCAGCTCTGGCAGGAAAAACACGAAACCAGCCAGAAAGGCTATCCGCAGGCCGCTCTGTTCGTGAAGAAAGATCACGCCAAAGATTACCAGAATGCCATCGACAAAATGGCTGACTATCTGAAAACGGCAGACGAAGCCAAGATCGAAGAAGATGTCGATCTGCTCACACCGGATAAACTCGGTGTTCCAAATGCGAAACTCGCAGCCAAGACCTGGGCACAGCAGAACATCCACTTTGAAAAAGCCGCTGATGTAGAAGAAGACATCACCAAATTCCTCGACGTCTTTGGCATGAAACTGCCGGAAGGTCTGCTTGTAAAGTAAGACACGATTGAGAAATAAAAATGCCAGTCCTTTCTTTGTTCAGGCATTGGACTTTTTCCTTCCTCAGGCTTTGCCTACACTGAGCTTGTGGAGGGCCATGTCATGAACGAAGAACAGGCACATGTACAGTTTCTGAAAGATAAAGCCCAG
Source organism: uncultured Allobaculum sp. (assembly GCF_948576815.1). Classification (NCBI taxonomy): domain Bacteria; kingdom Bacillati; phylum Bacillota; class Erysipelotrichia; order Erysipelotrichales; family Erysipelotrichaceae; genus Allobaculum; species uncultured Allobaculum sp. The sequence continues at coordinate 15,779 of NZ_CAPAEZ010000033.1, read as the reverse complement.
TCTTTAGGCCTTACGTTTGAGCAGTACATGTTATTTCTCATTTTCGAAAACATTGAACATTCGCCGTATTTCAATACGCCCGCACCCGTTTTGCAAAAGGAACTGTGGCAAAACTGAACCGGCGACGGATTCAAGATCCAGTAAAATGAGAAGAAGACAGCCGCAAAAGCTGTCTTCTTTTTTTTCGCGGCGCTGTTTTCAAAATCAAAAGCGTTCGTCTTCCGGTCCGAATTCTGGATTCTTCCGGATGTGCAGTACTCTAAATAGGAAGATGTCCGCCGTTTTGATAGACTCTTTTTGAAATCCGCAAACGTAAAAGCGAAAACAGGACGACAGTCCCGCTTTACCAGAGAAAAAATCGAAGCCGATCGACAGCTGCTTTCCGAAAGAAAAAGGGCTTACAACGCTCAGTACACTGAAAGTAGAAGCTTGATTTTGCCGTAAAACGCCGTTAGTGTGTCGAAAATGACCGATGCCTATCCAAAAACGGCAATATACCCCCGGAAAACGAGAAACATCGGCTTTTGCAGAGCCGCCAGCGAATCCTGAATACGAGCTCAAAATGCGTGGTTCAGATTAAGCCGACTGAATCTTTGGTAAACCGATATGGAAAGAAGGAATCTCAATGAAAACGGTCTGGATTGCGACCGGCAACGCGCATAAAGCCGAAGAATTTGGGCAGATGCTCGGAAAGGACGTGCAGATTCGCACCCTGAAAGATCTTGAGAAGGAACCGGAAATTGTAGAAGACGGAAAAACCTTTGAAGAAAACGCGCTCAATAAAGGCCGTGCTCTGCATAAGCTGGTCAAGGCTTCCGTCTTTTCGGACGACTCCGGTCTGGAAGTGGATGCCCTGAACGGAGCCCCCGGCATTTATTCCGCCCGCTTCATGGGAGAAGACACCAGCTACGACATTAAGAATCAGGCGATTCTGGATGAGATTGCCGATAAAAAAGGCGACGAAAGATCCGCCCGCTTCGTCTGCGCCATCGCCTGGATCGAAGAGGACGGTACCGAACACGTCTACCGCGGCGTAATGGAAGGACGGATTCATGATCGCATCGAAGGCGAACACGGCTTTGGCTACGATCCGATTTTCTACTATCCGCCATTTGGCACGACGAGCGCCAACGTTGCTCCGGAAAAGAAAAACGCGGCCAGTCACCGGCACAATGCTCTGGAGCAGATGATGAAAGACTGGAAGAAAAAGTCAGGTGCAAATAATGATTAACGTTGTACTTTATGAGCCCGAAATACCGGCAAATACTGGCAACATAATAAGAACCTGTATGGCCACGGGATCGGTTCTGCACCTGATCGAACCGCTTGGCTTCACGTTTGAAGACAAGTATCTGCGGCGGGCAGGTATGGATTATATAAAGGATGCGGACATCCGCATTTATAAAAACTGGGACGATTTTGCTTCGAAAAACCCCGAGGAGCGCTGCTTCTTTCTGACCCGTTACGGCAAGCAGCCGCCTTCTTCCTTTGACTTCTCCAACCCGGATGAAGATGTCTATTTTGTTTTAGGCAAGGAAAGCACGGGAGTGGATAAAGCCATTCTCAAGCGCAATATCGAGAGGTGCATGCGCCTGCCGATGGTGCCCAACGCGCGCAGTCTCAACCTGGGCAACTGCACGGCGATCATGGTGTATGAGGCGCTTCGCCAGCAAAATTATCCAAATCTCTCCTTTTCGGAGCAGCTCAAAGGCGAAGATTTTCTGGAAAACTATCAGCCGCCTGTACAGGACTAGAACATCCTCTCCTGTTTGCTGGCAGAACTGCACGCCCGGCAGAAACCTTGTATGACCCTTTGCGACCCGCTCACAGAAAACACATATGGCTGTCTGAACAATAGACATGAAGCGAAACCTTCCTGTCCTGGTTCAGACGGCTTTTTTTGATGGACCTCCGCTCAAAGTCTTTATGTTATTCCGTTGCTATTCGCTTATAAAACGAGACGCTTTTTTCCAATGCCTTTCTATATATAAAGGGATAAAAATATATAAAGGGATAAAAATCTATAGGCTTTCTTAATCCTGAGGCGTGTTCAATCCGATACCTTTCTGGACGCAAATAAACCCGAAAACAGCCCGCTGCCTGGCGCATTTCGAACCGGTCCTTTCCTTATATAGGGAATACAGGAAGTAGGGAATACAGGAGGAGAAGACAGAAATACAGAAAGATCCGGATCCAGCCGCTCGACTGAGCACCTGACGAAGACGAGTTTGCCAAGAAGAGAATAAAGACGTGTGGGCCTGAGCAGGAAGTAAGCGTACAGGGATGAGTCTGCAGGCATCCGGACATCCTGGGCTAGGAATGCGTGAGGCGCATGGAGAGGCTTTCTCTTTCGTTTCTATATAGAAAGAGCGATAGAAAGAGCGGACGGCTTTTCGATCCATGGTCTGACGGATCGGTTGAAGGCTGAACAAAGGCAGCTCTTGCCGTATGCAGGCCGAAAAGAAAGGAAACAGGGCCGGCTTTAAAAGTTAACAGCCGTTAAGAATTTACCGGACCGGATGAGGGTGCCAAACTCCCCGAAAAGAAGAGGAAAATCATCCATTTTGCGATTCTGGCTCATAGCGGCCAGCCAATTTATCGTCCAAAAACCGACATACTCGGGTATTTGTCTGTCCTTGAACGTCCCTTAAACGGCCCAAGTGGGTCAAAATCGGGGAAAAAGCCGTTTATGAATCGTTATGGTTGACGAAATCATACATATTGGATATCCGATTTTCTTCTGAAAAAGAAACATCATTTATGTTGTTCTAAATGGAATAGAGAAGTGTGCGAATTGCTTTCAAAATTTCATGAATTATCACACGAATTCCCACAAACTATTTTGAGGTCCTTTACTTAAAGGGCCTCAGGAAAAAACCACGTTAGAAATTCTTAAGAAATTCCGAAGATATTTTTTGGGGAATTTTGCGTCTCAAAATAAGTCGTGCTAAGGTATGGATGTTCGAAAAAGAGGTGAGATAGAAATGAATTTTGTTGAAAAACACAGTAAACTTTTGGCAGTTGCCTTATGTCTTTGTGCTTCCGGCCCCATTCTTTCTACCGTTCATGCTTACGAAGTCCAGCCTGGCTGGCATTCCAATGGAGAAGTAAGTTATTATGTATTTGACGATCACCAGAGAGCGAAAGGTCTCACGGTAATCGACGGCGCAACATACTATTTCGATCAGAACGGAGAAATGCAGCGCGGCTGGCAGAATATCAATAACGAAACTTATTACTTTGATAATAACGGTCAGGCCGTAACCGGCAAATCAGAAATCCAGGGTATGACCTATAACTTCCAGCAGAGTGGTGCTCTTGCAGCCGGCTGGAACGAAGACGGTACCTACAGCAACGAAAAAGGATTCCCGGTAGCTTCCACTTGGGTTAACGACGCAACTGGAAAATTTTACCTGGATGAAAACGGACAGGCTGTAAAAAATTCCTGGAAGGATCTCGATGGCGGACGTTACTATTTTGACGAAAATGGACGTACCGTAATCGGTGAGATTCAGGCTGACGGAGCGGTTTATTATTCCGACGACCAGGGTCTTGTAAAGACTGGCTGGCGCGATGAAAACGGCGGACGTTACTACTATAACGAAAACGGCGTTCTTAACACCGATACACTGAAGGATGTTGACGGAACCACTTACGCGTTCAACGCAGACGGTTCCCTGATGACCAGCACCACAATCGACGGCTACAACGTAGACGAAAACGGTGTCGCAACTCTGATTCCTGTAGAACCAGAAGCACCGGTAGATACGCCTGTAACCGACAATACGGAAATTCTGGATACAACAGAGCCGACAGTACCTGCACCAGATCCTAACGACGTTGTCGAAGAACCTGGCGTTGTGACCCCTGTTGATACTCAGCCGGATTATTCCGATCCAATCGTTACCCCGGATCCAACTCCGACTCCGCAGCCGGATCCAGCTCCAGTAGAACCCACACCAGATCCAGCGCCTTCCTATGATAAGGCCAACACCATCTATCAGGCAGCCATGAGCCAGCTTGGCGTATTCCAGGACTGCACGATGCTCGTTACCAACTCTCTTGCGGCAGCCGGCATTAACTTCCACGGATGGCCTCAGGATTACGCAGTACTCGGTGACTGGACAAGCAACCCTGTTCCAGGTGATATCATCATCTACAGCGGACACGTTGCAATTTATGCCGGTAACGGCATGGCAGTACACGGCGGATTCAACGGCAACACAACCGTTCTCTTCTCTGTAAACTGCACTTCCGTACTGATTGGCTACATTCACGTACGCTAGAAATGAACTTCAAGCTGTCAGCAATTCGCTGGCGGCTTTTTTTTCATGGCTTCTAAGCCGCAAAAGCATAAAATCCTATTCCTGTTCTGCCGGGATAGAAAATCCCCGTACAGAGCGATTCTTAGCCGGATATGAACCTTCTGCGTTTTGAAAAAAGGCTCATTCCGTCTTTTTGTATCGTCTTTTTGAGTGAAACCGCTTGCAGAAAGGGCCAGGTCGAAGGAGGAGGATTTTCAGAACGGGTGCGCAAAACGAGGAGGGAACAGGATACCCTGCAGATTTATCAGCGCATATGAATCGCACAGGAATAAGGAAGCGCAAAAAAGAAAAAAGCTTCGGTCAGACAACATCGCCAGACGATCAGACTGCGTAAACACCGTATTCACTTGAAACGCAAAAATATAGGCGAACTATATTTATGGCACTAAAACAATCTTAATTGTATAATGTCTATTCTTTGCTATCTTTGGACTTTCCGAATCAGGAGCTCATTTCCCCGGGATTTCCAAACTTTGGTAATGTGTTAGCGGTGATCTATCGAAAGAAAAGCCGTTTTTAAAGATTTCAAAAATGGTACTGCCCCTTATCTTTTAGGCAAACTCGATACTCACGCGCTCGTTTTGAGAGCGGTTCTTCTGGAAAAGAATCCCGTCTTTGGATCCAGAAAGCCGGTTCTCGAACGGTAAACTAGAGAAACGAAAGAACATTTATGAAACAAATCAAAACCGAAAAATTTACTGAAACTTCACTGAGCGTTCGCTGGTTTGTTCCTCTTGAGCGAAAAGACATCACAGCCTGGAATCTGCTCAATGCCATGCTCAGTCGAAGTACTGAGAAATACAGCAGCCGCGAAGCCGCCGGCAGAGCCAGTGCGATGGCGTACGGCACCCGCTGTGCATACAGCCTCTGCGCCTACGGCAACTATTTGCGCATCGAATATGGCATGCGCTTTTTGCGGGAAAATCTGATCGGCGAAAAAAGCTATACCGCTTTACTGATCGATCTGTTCGACCAGTACCTGTTTCATCCGCTGCTTACCCAGCCGGTATTAGACGAGGCCAAGTATCTGCTGCGTCTCAACCTGAGCTCCATGGCCCAGCAGCCGGATCTGCGCTCGCTGGAAATGGCGTTTCAGGCGTTTACGGACTACGAATCCGTATCGATCCCGATCCGCGGCGCCATCGAAGACATTGACCGCGTCACCCTCGAAGACATTCGCAGCCTGTACTCCAGACTGATGAAGACGCCCTGCGAAATGATCAGCTGCGGTACGTTCTCGGAAGAATTCAGCCGCCATATCGACAGATCCATCGACTCGCAGGACATTTTCACAACGTGGGAAAAAGTTGAAGCGTTTCCAACACCTGTTCGCGTCAGCGAAGAGCGGGAAATCGCGCAGAGCGCCCTCTGTCAGGTGTACACGACGGACATTCTTCCCGACGATGACGACTACTATGCGCTTCTTGTTCTCGACTCGCTTTTAGGCGGAAGCTCCGTATCGCTTCTGTTTGAAGAAGTGCGCGAGAAAAACAGCCTGTGCTATTCGATCAGCACATCGCTCGTTCGCTTTTCCGGCCTGCTGCTCATCACGACCGGCGCGGCGCGCAGCGCGATGCCTAAAGTCGAAGAGCTCGTCCGTCACATTCTGGAGCAGGTGAAAAACAAGGAAGTGGATCCGGCGACTTTTGAAATGGTCAAAGCCGAAATGATCGACAGCCTTAAGGGCCAGTCGGATAGTGCCGCGCGCATGATTGAACAGGAATTCCTGAACCAGATTCTGCACCGCACCGGCGATATCGGCGATGTGATCGAAAGCGTCCGTGCCGTTACCCTTGACGATGTAGCCCACGCAGCCGGCAAGCTGAAACTCGCGGTAACGTCTTCGGTCATGCAGGCCGAAGCGAAAGGACCGCAGGGAAAGGAGCAGTATGCCGCTTAACATGGAACGAAAAGAGAAGACGCTTGCCAACGGCATGAAAGTCATTCTCATTCATAAACCCGATTACGCCCGTTCGCTCTTCATGATCGGCATTCCCGCGGGAAGTACAAATCTGAGCGATGATCTCAACGGCGAGCGGATCGATCATCCGCAGGGCTGTGCCCACTTTCTGGAACACCAGATGTTCCGCCTGAACGGAAAAGACGTGACGTACGATCTCGCCGCCGTACAGGCCAAAAGCAACGCCTACACGTCCTATAACGAAACGTGCTACTACATCTGGACCAACGACGATCCGATTCCGCCCCTCGATATCCTGATCGATTTTGTTCAGACGCTCGACATCGATGAAGCGAGCGTCAATAAGGAAAAGGGAATTATCCTTTCCGAGTACTCGCAGTACGAGCAGGAGCCGGAAATGCGCCTGCTGCGGGAAACCTTTTCCTCGCTGTACGTCAATCATCCGATGCGCGAGGAAATTCTCGGCCGCCCGGAAGACATTCAGAACATGAAACCGGAAGATCTGAAGGCGTTTTACGAGACCTGGTACGACCCGTCCAATCTCGTTCTGGTCGGCGTGACCGGTCACGATCTCGACCCGCTTATGGACTGGATCGAAAACAAGGAAAAGGAATACCCGGCGAAGCTGGCGGTTCCTTCCAGAAAAGTGCTCCCTGAAGAGCCGGAAGACATGTGCCGGCGCAAGGCCATCATCCCGATGGACGTGGATCTGACCTACGTCTGCCTGGGCGTCAAGATGAAGCCGCTCACGGGCGATACCCGCGATCAGATTCGCAAGGACTACATGCTGAACCTGTGGCTGAACGGACGCTTTTCCACGCTGAATCCGGAATGCCAGAACTGGATCGATCAGAAAATCATCGGATCGATCTTCGGTGCCGAAGCGGATCTTGATGACGATCACGCCTACATTCTGATTTACGCGCAGAGCGATCGACCGGAAGAATTTTGCTGGACGATGAGTGAAATTCTCAACAAGAAGCAGCCGCTCTCCCAGGAAATTTTCGAATCCGTTCTGATCCGGGACAAAGCAAGCGCCATTCGCATGTACGACAACTTTGACGGTCTGGCGTCCGCAACCGTTCGCTACGGCTTCGGTCTGGGGGATCCGTTTGAAGACCTCGACATCCTCAACTCCATTACTCTGGACGATCTCAACGCCTACATCGCTTCGCTCGATTTCAGCCATACGAGCGAAACGTTCGTGCAGCCGATCAGCAAGGAGGAAGACTTCCTGGACGAAGAACCCTCTGAAGGCTTAGTGGCGTAAACGGCTGGGATCCCTATTTCGAGACGAGCCTTGAACCGGATCCAATCGACAGACTGACGATTGGATCCGGAATGGATCAAATGCGCCGAAAACATGATATTCATTTAAAAAGCGGTCATTCTCATCAATCAAATGCATGAGAATGGCCGCTTTTTCTTCGATTGTCATGAAATAGGCGATTTGAGCGATTCTGCCTTTCTTTCTATACTGAGCGTGTTTTCAGCAGAGCTTTATCCGAAAGAGAAGAGAGAAGGAAAGGAGGAAAGACATGAATCAGTTCTGTCTGGCAGGCAAAATCGCTTCGATTCCAGAATTGAAAACCAATCCGCAAGGCTGGAAAACGTGCAGCGTTCTGATCGAGGTCGAACGCCCGTTCGCCAATTCCAAAGGCGAGTTTGAAAGCGATCTGATGAGTCTGGAAGTGTGGCGCGGGGCAGCCGAAACGCTAGCCAGCTGTGCCCGCCTGAACGCCTGGATTACCGCGAAGGGCCGCATTCAGTCCAGACCGCTTCAAAAAGACGGACGAACCGTTTCGAACGTCACCCTGATCGCCGAAAAGATTGAATACATACACTGATACCGCCCATACACAGTCCAAAACGATCCGCCCCTCTTCCAGGACGGATCGTTTTGCCGTTCTGGCCGAGTCTACACTGGACAGGTACAATAGGAAAAACAGGGCGGAGCCAGAAAACGGATCTGCTCGTTTAAGGGGCGTGCGGAAAACGAAAGATCGTTTATTCGCAAGAAAAACGGAAACAGCCGGCAGAGTCAGCCGATCGAACGGGCGAAACATCGATCGACAGGCAACAAGCTTGTTTCCAGTAAAACAAAGGGGATCTGAGAATTTTAGGAAAGGAAAAGAGTATGGGATTACTGGATAAACTTGGCGAAGTGCGCGCTCGCCAGCAGGAAAAAGAGCAGGAGGAGCTGCGGCAGGAAGAACAGGAACTCGAAGCGCGGTCGCTTTATTTTCCCCTGAAGTCATTTGATCAAATTTTGCTGGAAGATCTCGAAATCACCCCTCTGGGTCATAACCAGGCCATTGTGGAATACGAAGACGAAGAGATCGGCTTGATTTATTGTCCGCTTGATGAAGAGCAGATTGAGGATCTCGAAGAAATCAATCTGTGCATCCGCGACGGCAAGCTTTGCGTACAGCTCATTGCGGATGAAGACAGTCCGATTCCCTTTAAAAGCGGGATGACGGAAATGCGCTATGGCGATCTGCTCGAAAGCGTATCCGCAAAATCGGAAACCGAAAGGGAAGTCCCTCTTCCCGACTTGCCGGCAGAAGGCGAAGAATACGAAAAAAATCCGGATCGAGAAGCTTAAGCGTGCAGGAGAACCGTATAAACGACTGAGCGAAAAGAAAACGGTTTTGCGAACGGTTTAGAAATGGGAAATCGCTCAGGGAGCAGCTATGGGCATTCGTTTTGAACAGGAAGAAAACCCGGTACTGGAAGAGAAGGTGCCACTGCAGATTCTGGAGGCGGCCGCATCCGGTAAGAATACGGAATACCGCCTGACGATCGGCTGGAAAAAGAAAACGGTAGAAGACCGCTATATCCGCCGGTTCTTTGCGGTGCATCCCCGGCGGGCAGATTATGAAAAGATGTGGCTTCCGCCCGAGGAAGCGGTCCAGTCCGACATCTGGAGACGACGGTTTCATAACGTGGAGGAGCTGGCAGCGCGAAGCGAATCCGACCGGCTGTACTGGCAGGGCGCCATTGCGATCGACTGTATGGCCGAGAGCTTTCTCGAGTCCGAAGCCGCAGCGAACTGGCGGCTTTGCGAAGCCTTCGCCAGTCTGGCCGAAGCAATGCTGCTCGAACACTGGAACGAACTGCCCGCGCAGAGAAAGCCGCTTTGTAAACGATGGATCGCCTTGCTGGAACAGGGCTATGCCGTCTGGGGCTGGACGAAAGAACGTTTTGATTCCCTGTATTTTGCCCTTACGGTATATCTGATTGCCTGTATAGAAGAAGGCGCGTATGATGACGCGCTCGAACTTTGGAAAACGCAAAGCGATCAACTGGCTCAGCTGCAGAACCAGTCGGCGGAGTTGTGGATCACAGAAGCCAGAGCGCAGGTCGATCGGGTCGTTGAGCGTCTGGAAAATGTCGCAGCGGCCAAAGCCAGAAAGAGAAAGCGCACACGAAAGGGAAGTAAATAAGCCAGGGACATACATCCAGTAAATATGTCCGGCAAATACCTCTAGACGAATATGTCCAGCGGATTTCAGATTTGTCTGAGCTGGGCAGGGGTAGCTGAAAGAAAAGAATGGCGGCCTGCCGGACTGTACGGATGTACGCCTGCATGGCTGCATGGCCGCAGAGATACACCGCTGCAGGGCATGCCGGATCACCGAGTCCGTTCAGTCGGGTTTCGTCCGTTCAACAGGTGGATCGACAGAAAATGGTCCGCTTTGCGACACAATTGTGCCGGCAGAGCGGACCTTATTTTTTGAAAATGCACCCAAAAAGAAAAAGCCGAAGACGAATCTTCGGCTTTTTAAACTCATGAGACTTACTTTGAAATCTATTAGGATTTGCGGTTGTAGTACTCAACAACGAGCAGTTCGTTGATTGGCTGGTCTTTGAACAGTTCGGCACGTTCCGGAGTGCGGAGGTATTTGCCTTTTTTCTGATCTTTGTCCACTTCAACGAAGTCAACGGCAGCTGGAGCAGCTGCAAGAGCATCAACAATGAACGGTTTGTTTTTGTCTTTTTCAGCAACTTCGATTACGGAACCCGGGCGAACGGAGAAGGATGGGATATCCACTTTCTTTCCGTCTACCAGGATGTGACCGTGGTTGACGAGCTGACGGGCAGCGCGGCGTGTGCGAGCGAAGCCCATGCGGTATACGAGGTTGTCGAGACGGCTTTCGAGGAGAACCAGGAAGTTTTCACCGGCAGAACCGCCCATGCGGCTTGCCTTGAAGTAGAGGTTGGCGAACTGTTTTTCAGAGAGCTGATAAACGTTACGGATTCTCTGTTTTTCCTGTTTCTGGATACCGTAGTTAGTGAGTTTGATTCGGCGCGTTTTTCCATGCTGGCCGGGAGCATAAGGACGTCTGGCGAGTTCCTTGCCTGTTTCCGAAATGGAGAAGCTCAGGCGGCGGGAAACTTTCCAGGTAGAACCTGTCATTCTGGACATTTAGTTTTTCCTCCTATTGTCTTCGCAAAAAAACAATACCAGGATACAAATCTTCGTAAGGGGTGCCTGGGACGATGTTTTCTTCAGAACAGCTGGCTGTTACTCGCATCTCTTAAGCTCAGGCGCCTGACTCACGCATTTGTATGCTGTTTGAATCATGCCAAACCACTATATCAGCAAACCTTCCAGATGACAACCGATCGGACATCGCCTTTTTTCGCAAACCTAAGCCGGAAGTGACGCTTCAGGACTGTCCAGATCCAGTACGCAGCGGGCAATAATATTGTAGAGGGAAAAGCCGCAGAAAAAATCCTGCTCAAAATTGAAGAGATCCCGAAGACGGAACGCGGCTTTTTGTGACACAATAGAAACTGTTGAAGAACGCCCATAGTCCAGGCAGGCCAAGCCCGCGTGGTTTTGTGTGCGTTGTCTGTTATACTATAAAGCCGAATGTCAGGAGGATTATATATGGAAAATCTCTGGACCCAAGTCCGGGACTGGTGCCTGAATATGTACACGTATGTGACCAGACACGTTCCGATTGAGGTCATGATTTATATAGGAATTGCGATTGTTATTCTGATCATCGTTGGCATCATTTCCCGCTCCATGAAGAAAAGACGCGTTTCCCGCCGTCTGCACGACCTGGAAGCGGATGTCAACGACATGCTCGACAACAATCTCGAATTCAAATACCGCAAGGCCAGACAGTTTGCCGAAAACAACGAAGATCTTGCGGACCGGTTCAAGTCGATCAAGCCGAAATACAAGATCTGTCTGCAGTCGATCGAAGCCACGGAAGATCTGTACAACCGCGCGACGGAATACTTTACCCGTCATAAATATAAGAAAGCCGCCCGCGCGATGGACGAAGTCGAAACCGTTCTCGACGATACGGAAGAAAGAATCCGCATCGTGGAAGAATCGCTGGACCGCGTCATTTCCCGCGAAGACGAAGTCCGCAAAAATGCCTCCCGCATTATTGAACGCGCCGACAAGCTGAAAAAGGACTATGCCGAAAAACGCGACAGCTTCTTCAGCGGCACCGCCTACATGGATAAGATGATCAGTTCCATGGAGACGTCTTTGCAGAAGCTTGAAGAAGATCTCGGCCAGGCGCGCTTTGCCGAAGTCCGTGAAGACTGCGACAAAATTCAGAACGAATGCGATGAGTTTGAAGAAATCGCAAAAGTGTATCCGTCCCTGTACAGCCGGGCCAAAACCGAACTGCCGCAGGCGATTGAAGAAGTCAAGACGGCTGTGGCCAGGATGGAAGAAGAACGCATTGACGCGTCCTACCTTGGCGTAGACGACAAGCTCGACGCCATTTCCAATGCGCTCGAAGATGCCGTTGCCGGCCTCGATGAAGGCGACCTGAAAAAAGCCGCGCCGGCGCTCGATGCCATTACGGATCAGGTTCTTGCACTCAACGAAGACATCGCGCAGGAACATGTAGCCTTCAGCGAAATCCAGGCCAGCCTGGAAAACAACTTCGCCACCGTCGATCAGAGCGAAGCGGAGCTGGCGGAAATTATCCGTCTGTACGCATCCATCAAGGACCGCTTCGGTCTCGAAGACTGGACCGCGCGTTTTGCCAAGGCGCGTGAACAGCTCGATGAGCTGAAGACACAGCGCGACCAGATTCAGAAACAGCTCGAAGAAAGCGAAGTCTACCAGGTCGAAGTGATCAGCGGATTCCGCTCCTTCATCAGCCGTACGGATGCGTTCGGCAAGGAAGTCGCCAACATGAAGCAGCTGCTTCTCGGTGCCTCTTCCGATGAAAGCCGCGCCCGCAAGCAGCTCATCAAGCTCGAGCTGATTCTCAACGAAGTCCGTCTGAACACCAGCATTCGCAATCTGCCCGCCATATCCGAATCCTTCAACCAGGACCTCGAACGCGGCGAACAGAAAATTACGGATGTACAGAACGTACTCGAAAGCCAGACGCTCGACATCGACAAGCTGAACGGCACGCTGCAGGATGCCATCGATTTCATTTACAAGCTGTATTCCAACGCCAGCAACCTCACCGGCGTAGCGGTCATGGTAGAAAACGCCATCGTCTTTGGCAACCGTTTCCGCTCTTCCTATCCGGCCCTTGATTCGGATCTGACCAAAGCGGAAATGTGCTTCCAGAACGGGGAATATACCCGCGCACTCAAAATCGCCATGCAGGCTATCGAAACGCTTCATCCGGGAATTTATGAGAAGCTGATTGCCCGCAAGGATCCGGCGGTCATGAACCAGGTATGATTTATTTCGATCATGCAGCAACCACCCCTGTGAGCAGGGAAGTTGCTGCTCTTTTTGTAAAACTGCTCGATGAATACGGAAACCCGGATTCCCTTCATCAGCAGGGAAGAAAAGCAGCAAAGCTTCTCGAACAGAGCCGCTCGCGCATCGCTTCCATGCTCAAATGCTCCCCGGAAGAAATCCTCTTTACCTCCTGTGCATCGGAATCCAATTCGATGGCGATCGTCGGCTATGCTTTAGCCAACAGGAATCGGGGAAACCGCATTATCACATCCAACTCGGAACATTCCTCCACGACCGCCGCGATGAACTTTCTCGAATCGATCGGCTTTGAAGTGGTCCGTCTGCCCATTCACGAAGACGGAACCATTCACGCCAAAGACGTACAGGACGCGCTGACGAAGGACACCCTGCTCGTCTCGCTCATTCACGTCTCCAATGAGACCGGCGCTATTACGCCGATCGGCGAGATTGCGGATGTTGTCCATACCCATCCCACCTGCGTCTTCCATGCGGACTGCACGCAAAGCTTTGGCAAAGTGGATATTCCTTTTGAAAAGCTCGATCTGATGACGATGTCTGCGCATAAGATCCACGGCATGAAAGGATCCGCACTTCTCAAGAAGAAAAAGAACCTTGTCCTTCAGCCGCTGATCTTTGGCGGCCAGCAGGAACAGGGCATGCGCGGCGGCACCGAAAACGCGCCCGTCCACATCGCGCTGGCCAAGACGATCCGTCTGGCACTCGAAGGCCAGAAGCAGACCCAGGCACAGATGAAAAAAGTCCGGGATCACATCATCGAACGGCTCGATGAAATTCCCGGCGCGCACGTTCTCTCCCCGGAAAATGCGGCTTCCTCCATTCTTTGCCTCTGCTTTGATGCCATGACCAGCCAGGTCATGCAGAACGCGCTCGATGAGCGGGGAATCTGCGTTTCCGCCATCAGCACCTGCGAGTCCCGTTCCCATCAGGCCAACCCGGTTCTTCTGAACATGGGCTGTTCCTTAAAGGAAGCGACCCACAATATCCGCCTGTCCTTTTCGGGCGAAAACACCATCGAAGAGGCCGACGCATTTATCGACAGTGTAAAGGAGATCATCCAGGCTTATGGATTACCGTTATGACCATATTCTGATCCGGTACGGCGAACTTTCTCTGAAAGGCAAGAACCGGCAGAACTTCATTCAAAAGCTCAAAGACAATCTGAAAAAAGCGCTCAAGGGATTTCCGACGCTCGAACTCGAAACCCAGTACGACCGCATGTATCTTTATCTTCATGACGAAGATCAAAAAAAAGTGTGCGACATCGTCTCCAAAGTCTTTGGCATTTCCTCGTTTTCTCCGGCGATTAAAACGGAGCCGACGATGGACGCCATTCTCGAAGGCGTTAAAGCCAGTGTGGACTTAAGCACTCCGCACACGTTTAAAATCCGTGCAAGACGCCACGACAAAATGTTCGAGCACGATTCGGATTACATCAACCGCGCAGCGGCGACCGTCATTCTCAAAAGCAGCGACTGGAAAGTCGATGTCCACAATCCGGAAGTGACGATCCTGATCGAAGTCCGCGAAGATGCGGTCTACATCATGTCCGAGAAAATTCCAGGCGCCGGCGGATTCCCGGTCGGTGTCGGCGGACGGGCGATGATGCTGCTGTCCGGCGGTATTGACTCTCCGGTTGCCAGCTATCTCATGATGAAGCGCGGCGTGCATATCGAATGCGTGCACTTTGCCGCCCCGCCGTACACTTCCGCCGAAGCGCGTGAAAAAGTGTATGCGCTCGCCCGGCTGCTCGCTCCGTATCAGGGCGATGTTGTCGTTCATGTCGTTCCGTTTACCACGCTGCAGCTGGCCATTTATCAGAACGCGCCGGAAAGCTATGCGATTACGCTCATGCGCCGTATGATGATGCGCATTGCAGCAGGACTTGCGGAAAAACGCCATTGTCTCGCAATCGGTACGGGAGAAAGCGTTGGCCAGGTAGCCAGCCAGACGCTGGAGAGCATGTACGTCATCAACAACGTGACGAACATGCCGCTCATCCGTCCGCTCGTATGCATGGATAAGACCGAAATCATCGATATCGCCCGAAAGATCGGTACGTACGAAACGTCCATTTTGCCTTACGAAGACTGCTGCACGATTTTCACGCCGAAAAATCCAGTAACCCGTCCGAAACTCGAAAAATGCATCGAGTACGAAAAACGCTGGGACTGGCAGGAAATGGTTTCCGACTGCATTGAATACGCGGAAACCATCCGCCTTCATTTCGAAGAACCAAATAAAGCGGAAGACGATCTGTTCTAAGCCAGAATGTATTCAAAACTACAGGCAGGGAAGAATTTCCAGTTCGAAATTCTCCCTGCTTTTCTTTTGAACTTTGCGTTTTGCGTTCTGCTCCTTGCCTGCTGCATTCGCCGTCGCCTTCTCGATCCAGATGCGAGGCGCACACAGAGCCTCTGTTCCCGTTTTGTCACCCGTTCTGACATCTTTGGGCTCCAGCTTCTCAACCCTTCCGCAAGCAAAGAAGACGGACGCCAAAATCCAGACGCGCCTAAAACCGGAGAATAGCGAGGGGCGCTTTATAATGAGGGCATGAACTGTCCAATCTGTCATCAGCCCCTGCATAAGGAAAACCGCACCTGGAAATGCCCGAACAATCACGCGTTCGATCAGGCCAGACAGGGGTATGTCAATCTCTGCCGCAAGCAGAAAGTCACCGGCGATAACGAAGCCATGTCGGCTGCCCGTACCCGCTTTCTCGAAAGCGGCGCCTATGATTTTTTACGCGAAGCCATCAATGCTGTTCACTTAAGCTTCACAAGCTCACTTACAAATCAGGTTAGTTCCT
>NZ_CAPAEZ010000032.1:0-28165 GCF_948576815.1 uncultured Allobaculum sp. | reverse complement strand
ACTAGAAAGGCAAGGCACTGCTCACTTGTGAAGCTTAAGTGAACAGCATTGGTTTCAGGACGGAAAAATCAGAACGGGTAAAAACGGGGAAATAAGAAAAAACCAGTCTTTCAGGAACAGTTTTTCTGCGCAGAAAAGAAGATTGGAAAAGGGGCAATGCAAGGGCCTTCTGTACGGCTGCTGGGAAATGCTAAATCGCCCGGATTGAAATCATCCCGTGTGGTGGATCATGTATAATAAAGGAAATCAAGCCATCGAATTGGAGGGAAAAACATGTTTATTCGCAATGAAGCTTTAGCGGAAGTGATTGCCGGCACTCTCCACAAAACCCCCGAGACGCTGCAGAAAGAAGATCTTAAGGAACTGATTTCGCTCGACGCCTCCGATCGCGATATTGATACGATCGAAGGTCTGCAGTATGCCGAAAATCTCGAAAAGATCAATCTGTCCAACAATGCACTGACGAGCATTGAAGCGCTTCGTCCTCTGTCGAGCCTGGTGGACGTCAATCTGTGCGGAAACCGGCTGCGTGACATTGAACCGCTTAACGCCCATTACCAGATCAAACGACTCAACCTGTCCCGTAATAATCTGTACGTTATGGATATTTCCGCGGTTGGAAGCATGATCAACCTGGAAATCCTCAATCTGAGACGAGCCAAAATCGACTCGCTCGATTATGTAGAAAGCTGCAAGCACCTCAAGGAAATCCGGATCAATACCGAAAACGGACCGTTCAACTATTCGGTTCTGGGCATGCTTCCGGAACTTGTCCGTCTCGATATGTCGGGCATGCGCCGCTACTATATTGAAGATCTGTCTTTCCTTCGCCACATTGAAGAACTGAATCTGTCCACCAACCTGGTATCGGATATTTCTTCGCTCTCGGCGATGGAACACCTCAAGAAACTCGATGTTTCCAATAACCCGTATTTGAAAGACTACGATCCGCTGAAGGATTTCCCGTCGCTGGAAATTCTCAACCTCGACTACAACAATCCAAATGACTTTTCTTTCCTGGCCAAGCTGAAACATCTGCGCGTGCTTTCCATGGAACAGACCGGCTTTACGGATATGCGCGAGCTGAATCATATTAAGGAACTCCAGGTTCTCAACCTGTCCAAAAATGAACTCGAGCACGTCGACGAATTTACGAATGTCGAACACCTCAAAGTGCTCCATGCCGAGTTCTGTCTGCTCGATCATGTCGATTTCCTCGCGAAAGCCAAGGAACTCGAAGTCCTCGATCTGTTCACCAACCGCATCACAAGCATCGACTGTCTGCGCGACGATACCGAACTGGTGGATCTGAACGTGGGAAGAAACCAGATCCGCAGCATCGAGTGCCTGCGAGACATGCACAATCTGAAAATCCTTTCGCTCGAAAACAACAATATTTCCGACCTGTCTCCGCTGGAAGGTCTGAGCGAACTGTGCGATGTCGACCTTTACAACAACAACATCTCCGATCTGCGCCCGCTGGCTGATCTGACGTTCATTTCGTATCTGCGTCTCGATCACAACATGATCCGCGATCTCTCACCGCTTTCCAACCTGAAGTTCCTGCGCCAGCTGACGCTGAAAGCCAACTACATCAGCGATGTCAGCCCGCTCAAGGATCTGCCTCTGCTGCAGGCCCTGCGTCTGGAAGACAACCCGATTGCGGATACGTCTGCACTCGAGAAAATGGCCTTCTACGACAAATTTACGGAGTAATCCAGTTCATTCAAGACATTTGGTCCCTGAAGCAATTCGGGGACTTTTTTTGCGCAGAGAACGCTGTGTTCGCCATCCGTTTGAAAGCGGGGAAGAAGAGAGACCGGCATTTTCTTTCGGAACCGTTTCGAACGGCACATGCGCATTTTCGCTGGTCCCTGGCTTTCATCTCGAGGCTTCGTTTCTCTCTGATCCTGCCTTCAATTCACCCTTCAATTCACCGCATCTGGGAAATTTTATAAATTTTTTAAAAAGGGTTGCATTTCGTTTCAGGAGGAGTATGATTACACATGTTCGATGAACGCGGCGATCAAAAAACCTTCAAATCGTCAGTCAGTTTCAAAAAGAAATTGACACGTTTAAAGAACTGTGTTAAAGTATTCAAGCCTGAGGTCGTGGTGGAATGGCAGACACGCTACTTTGAGGGGGTAGTGAGCTTAGCTCGTGTGCGTTCAAGTCGCATCGACCTCACCATTTGAAAATTCGCTTCCGCAAGGAAGCTTTTTTTATGCCTTGTCGGTCTGCCTGTATCCTGCGGGCGCTGACCCGACATGGACAAAAGAAAAACGGTCCGGAGGAAAACCGTCTTCGAATTCGAAGAGGTTCATCCGGACCGTTTTGTCATTTTTCGGCCTGTTTCAAATATTCGGGCTGAATCGCGCAAAGATCAAAGGCTTCATAGCCGTCGTACGTCTGGCTCTTTACATAGAAACGATAGTACGGCATCAGCCAGGTACCCGTTGCATCGCTTTTCCAGATCCGCCAGATGCGATCGCTTTGCGGCGCTTCATAGCCTGCGGGCGTTTCAAATGCCCGAATGGCTTCCTCCAGACTTAAAACCGGATAGTCCGCTTCCCAGTCGGCGGTATCGAGCGGGTAGACAATGGCCTGTACGCCTCCCTTGTTTGCATAAATCGTAATGGGTCGGGCTTCGCTTGTGGAAAGCCGATCGCCTTCCGCTTTTTCTCTGGCATACACAATGAAGGTGTACGTCGTCTGCGGTTCCGTCGTACGGACGGGAATCGATTCAATGACCGGATTTTCGATTGGGAAAAGAGCGGAATAGCTTTGAACGATCTGTTCGATCTGGGCTTTTGCTTCGTCGAGGGATGACGCCGAGAAGGAAATCGCTCCGTTGACGAACAGTTCTCCCTGATCGCTGCCCACCAGATCCAGACGTCCCCAGGGCGTATCAGCCCAGATGGAGGAATTCATCAAATACGGATCGATATCGCCAATTGTCCATTGCGCGTCGATCTGCAGCGCTTTGGCAAAGGGTTCCAGCTTTTCGAGCATGCTTTCCTGATCGTCTGGGTTCAGGCGCCGCTGCTCTATGGCCTCATGCCAGCGATACACCGGAAGCGTTTCTGGCCATGCCTCGCTGGCGGCTGGATTTACGGTCTGTTCGTACCATCCAGCCGTGCCCAGACCGCCCGCATTCAGAACGGGAGTTTCACCGGAAGCGGGATTGGGCAGCGGCGTCAGATCGGCTGTGCGAACGTCCGGATTGGGACTGGCGGATGGAGTGGGCAGTACCCATCGATTCGAGTTGGGAAAGGAAGTCAAGGTAAGCAGAAGAATCATAGCCAGAGCCAGTCCCGAAGCCAGTACCGGCTTCCAGGTTCGATTAAAGAAGGACGGGCGTTTTTGATTTTCGCGTTCCTGCGTCTGGCTCCCCCTTATTCTGGTCTGCTCTTCCTTAATTGCAGAAATCAGGTCCTGCTTCTGTTTAGAAGAGAGAACGGCCTTTTTCATCGTGCTGCGATATTCTTCCAGATACTTATCTTCTTCTGTCATGCAAATCCTCCTTTCCATGCTCCCTGGACAGGATGACTTTTAAATGCCCTCGACCGCGGGAGAGCAGGGAATAGACCGTTCCCGGGCGGCAGTTCAGAATCTGCGCGATCTGATCGGCAGAAAGGGATTCGTAATAGTGAAGGTAGAGGACACTGGCTTCTTTGGATGGAAGCGAGCGGACCAGATCGAGAATTTCATTGTTTTCTTCATTAGCGGGTGCCGGATCGTTTCGCGGATAGTCGGTGCGCATCTTCTGCCACCAGCTGCGATGGTAGTCCTTGCACAGATTGATCACCACCCGGTACAGCCACGCTTTGCGGTGGTCTCCATCGTGAAACGCCTGATCCGAGCGCATGTAGCGAAGGAAGGCTTCCTGCACAATATCCTGCGCCTGAGCACAATCGCAGTAGCTCAGCGCCAGACGATACATGCCATCGCCGCACTCTTCTACTGCAGACTCAATTTCTTCATCGGTTTTCAGTTTCGCCTGCCTGGGCGGTTGATCGTGCATACGTACTCCTGTCTAAAATGGGCGGCCAGAGAATTCTAGATGGTCTGATAGCTTTCGAGCTGCAGAACATACCCGCGGTCGTCCTGGGTCAGTGTTCCGCCAAGAATGGCGGGGCAGCCGCCGATGGGGATGTTTCCGTCAAAACGGAGCTGGCTTCTGGAATTGGAGGTCAGCCAGAGAATCGGACGTCCCTGCTCGTCACGCGGGGCGTTCTGGCCAAGATTGCCGCTCACTTCGATGTACTGATCGAGCAGCGAAGGCGCGTTGGCGAGAACCGTCTCGACATCATATACCGTATTCGTATTTTCTTCTACGGGTGCCGAATACGGGAGCGCATTCACGCCGGAAGCCGAAAGCTGTTCGGCCGAATCGGCATTGAGGACGTACTCGCCGTTGAGTGCCTGCAGCGTTCCGGTAAGTCGTGCTTTGCAGGAACCGAAGTTCACGCAGCCCGTAAATCGCAGAGCGCTGCCGTTATCGGACAGGATGTATGTGGCGTAGCCGCCGTTTCCATCCGGCATCGCCGCCTGCGGCAGATTGCCGATGACCGAGATGCGCTGACCGATCAGCGAAGCGCCCTGAGCCAGAACGGTGTCGACGTCGTAGTCAGCGACCGGATCCGCAGCGGGCTGTTTGCTCGCTTCCTGTACGGAAGGAGCTGAAGATGCGCTGTCGTTTTTCTTTTGATCGGAAGCGTCTTTCTTCGAGTTTTTCTTTGCATCTTTTTTCGTGCTTTCCTTTTTGGCTGTCGTCTGGCTTTGCGAAGCGCTCATGGACGAGCCGTCGCTCTTTGCGGCTGAAGACGGAGAAGACGGCGAAGCGCAGCCGATGGCCACAAGGGAAAGCAGACAGAGTGTGAGAACAGATTGAACAGGTTTCATACAAGAGAACCTCCTTTACTTCAAACACGATTAAGATGAGAGAATCCTTGCATAAATTTGGATATTTTTCTTTTTCGATTATTTCTTTGAAAAAAAGGACAAAAAAGATATCGGACGGCTTCGAAAAGGGAGCAAAAAGGGCTCTTGTTCCAGAGAAGCTGCAAAAACTTTAGCAGCGAGCAGGAAAAAGAAGAAAAAACGCAAGAATCAGGAATCTGGCGCAATCCAAAAACAGCAGGAAAGTTCTGCAGGCGTTCTGTCGGTTCTCCAACATACGCCTGAGGGCTTTCCTGCTGTTTATTCTGTAAGCAGCGGTTCGAGCGCTTCAATGAGCGAGAGGATCAGCGAGACGCGTCGAAAGGGCGTCATCAGATAAAACCCGTCGCAGAATTTGGCCGCCTGTCGGGCTAAATCCTGGCAGACGCGCAGAGAAATGGCTTCGCATTCCTCCCGGTCCTTATTTTCATATAAAGCGGCCAGCTCATCGGGAATATCCATGCCGGTAATTTCGTTTTTCAAAAAGAGGGCATTGCGATGGCTGACGATCGGCATCAGCCCGGCGTAAATCGTGCCATGAAGCTGTGCGCGGGCGGTTTGAAGATTTTCAATGGCCCGACGGGAAAAGATGGGCTGTGTCAGAAAGCCTTCAATGCCGGCAGCTTCCTTTTCTTTGGCGATGCCGAGCTGGACGTCAAAATTTCGGGCGTTCAGATCGAGCGCGGCCAGTTTATGAAACGGCTGGCAGAGCCCTTCGTCTTCGAGTGTCTGGACATACGAAGCGAGCGTACGGGAATTGAACGAGAACACCGCTTTGACTTCATCCCGGCTTTCTCTGGGCAGCGGATCGCCAGTGACGAGAAGCACCTGATGCACGTCTTCCATCGAAAGCCCCAGAAGCAGAGCTTTGATGGCGTTGAGGTTGCGATCCCGGCACGTCATATGGGGAAGAACGTCCAGTCCGGTTTCGCGATGAATTTTGCAGGCGAGCAGGGAGGAGTCCGCACGCGGCCGTCCAATCGGATTGTCCGCGATCGTAAGCATGTCGATGCCCGCCTGTTTCAGGCGAACCGTATCTTCTAAAAACGGGACGATATGATCGTTGGTGGGCGGATCGAGTTCGACCAGAATCGATTTGCGTCCGTTTCGCAAATTGAGATCCAGCCGGTCGGGATGCCGGCGGCGCTGCACCGATCCTCTCGAATCTTCCGGCGATTTGGCCGCAGAATCCGTTTTCTGGAGGGCGCAGTCCGCATCGAGCACGGCTTTGAGTGCCGCAATGTGGTCTGGGGTCGTTCCGCAGCATCCGCCAAGAATCCGAGCTCCTTCTTCCTGCATCGCCTGCATGGTCCGGGCAAAATAGTCCGGCGTTCCGCTGTAAATGGTGCGTCGGCTGGTCACAAACGGATAGCCGGCATTGGGCATGACGAGCATCGGCTTGGAATAGTCCGGCAGATCCTGCAGCAGCCGAAGCATGTGAGACGGTCCGCAAAGACAGTTCAGACCAATCCAGTCGATGGCGGGTGCCTGATCGGCTTTTTCCAGAAGCATCCTTGCGGAACAGCCGTTCGGACTGAGTCCGTCCGGACCAGCCGCAAAACTGATCGCAATGCGTGAAGCCGGACAGAGATCGCGAATCGCTTGCGAAATGTCTTCCATCTCGCGAAAATCCGGCTGGGTTTCCAGCAGAAAGTTCGTTACCCCCTCGTCCAGAAAGAGACGGGCAAGCGGTTCAAACACCAGACGAGGATTTTCCTGTTTCGAAACCGGACCAAGATCCGCGAACAGCAAAACATCGCTGCGTCCGGATTTTTCGATCGCCGCGTTTGCGGTCTGTACAGCCTGATGAATCAGATGCGCCGTCAGATCGGGATTTTGGGTATACAGGCCAGGAACGGAAAAGGTACACGTCTTGATCGCGCTGGCGCCACCCTGCAGGTATTCAAGGTGAATGGCTTCGATGCAGGCAGGATCGCCCAGAAGTGCCTGATCGACCTGATCGGCGGGATTCTGTGTTTTCGCAGCATAGTACGTCCCGTAGGCGCCGTCAAACAGCACGGGATAGACAACGTCTTTCGCGAATTTTGAAGGCTGGGGATCAGTCATGTGCGGATGTCTCCTTTTTGTCGGATTCTCGATTTTCCTTTTCAAAAAAGGTTTCCGCAATCTGAACCGAAGCTCTCGCATCGGGCGCGTACCAGTCGGCCTTTATGTTTTTCGCGGCTTCTTCGGTCAGAACCGCGCCGCCGACCATGATTCTGGGCGGATTGTCGAGCGTGTGAAGAAGGGCGATGGTCTCTTCCATCGCTTTGAGCGTAGTCGTCATCAAAGCGGAAAGACCGACCAGACGAATGTTTCGTGAAACGACCGCATCCAATACGGCTTGCGGGGAGACATCGCGGCCCAGATCGATGACGGTAAAGCCATAGTTTTCCAGCAGCGTCTTGACGATGTTCTTTCCAATGTCATGGATATCGCCCTGCACGGTAGCCAGAACGATTTCACCGCGCGATTCCCGGTTTTTGCCGGACGCTTCGAGCGACTGGGCGATCACTTCAAAAACCGCCTGCGCGGCATTGGCCGACTGGAGCAGGGACGGCAGATACAGAACGCCTTTTTCATAATCCGTACCGACACGATCGAGACACGGAATGAGCAGTTCAGACGTGAGTTCGATTTCGTCTTCGCCTTCGCGCAGAAGGTCTTTAGCGGCCTCGGCTGCCTCGCCGGAAAGACCTTTATAAATGGCATCCATCAGACGGGCGCGGGAATCACAGCCGCCAGACAGCGGTGCAGCATTCGCGCCGCTTGTCAAAGCGGATTCGGCCGACGGATTTACTGGGCTCGAAGTTTGAATCGACGCCGCAGCGGATGTCGCTGCCGGTTTCTGCGTTTCGAGAAACTGCCTTTGCGCAAAACGTTCGATGTAGCCGCGGCAGCCGTCATCGATCTGGCGAAGGACTTTGAACGCCGCAATCGTATCCATCAGCGGTTCCAGAGACGGGTTGATGATCGCAAAGTTCAGACCGCACTGCAGCGCGGCGCTCAAAAATGCCTGGGTCAGAATCGGCCGGCAGGGAAGACCGAAGGAAATGTTGGAAACACCAAGGATCGTTCGCGTATCGGGTTCTTTGTTCAGTTTTTCGATTGTTTCCAGACTGCATTTTGCCTGATCCTGCTGAGCGCTGACGGTCAGCGTCAGCGCGTCAAACCACAGATCGCCGTGGGCAATGCCGTATTTGGCGGCTTCCTGTTCCAGGCGACGGGCAATTTCCAGACGGCCTTTTGTACTGTCGGGAATTCCGGCATCATCCAGACAGAGGGCAACGACTGGCGTGCCGTATTTCTGGGCGAGCGGGAAAATGGAATCCATGCTTTTTTGCGAACCGTTTACCGAATTGACGGCGCATCGGCCCGACGCCTGGCGCAGTCCGGCTTCAAGCGCTTTCGGATTGGAAGAGTCCAGAAGCAGGGGCAGATCGCAGACGCTTTGAATCGTACGAATGACCAGCGGCATCAGGCGAACTTCGTCCACATCCGGCGCGCCGACATTCACATCCAGAATGTTTGCGCCGGCTTCTTTCTGTTCAATGGCGAGGCGGGCGATGAAATCAAAATCTTCCTCGCGCAGCGCCTTCTGCATGCGCTTTTTCCCCGTCGGGTTAATGCGCTCGCCAACGACCTGAATCCCGTCACACAAAGTGAACAGACGATCCGAACAGATGGCGTCCAGCCGCTTTCCGGCTGGCCGCAGCGGGTGGTTTTTCAAGGCTTTTGAAAGCCGGGAAATGGTGCTGGGGGTCGTCCCACAGCAGCCGCCGATGGCTACCGCACCGGCTTCGACGATTTTTCGGACAAAGCGAACAAAGTCTTCGTCCGAAAGATGGTAGTGTCCGCTGATCGGATCGGGCAGACCGGCATTGGGCTTGCACAAAATGGGCAGGCTGGTCACGTCATGAAGCCTCTTGACCAGATCGACCAGCTGATCCGGACCGAGGGAACAGTTCAGACCGATCGCATCCGCCCCCAGGGACTGCAGGGTAATGGCGGCACATTCGATGCTGGTGCCGGAAAAGGTCCGGCCGCTCTGTTCAAACGTCATCGTGACCGCAACGGGCAGCGAACTGTTTTCTTTTGCGGCCAGCAGGGCAGCTCTGGCTTCGGCTAAATCGCTCATCGTTTCAATGACAATCAGATCCGCGCCGGCACTTGCGCCGGCTTTGACCATCGCCGTAAACTGCGCATAGGCTTCGTCAAAGGTGACGCTGCCCATCGGTTCCATCAAAATGCCAAGCGGACCAAGATCGAGCGCGACTTTGGAGGAGGTTCCTGCAGCGGCATTTCGGGCGAGCGCCACGGCCTGCTGAATGATGACTTCATACGATTCCGGTTCGTCCTGGAATCGATCCGGGGAAGCGCCAAACGTATTGGCGTAAATCACATTCGCGCCGGCTTCGATATACTGGCGGTGAATGCCTTCAATCACTTCGGGGAACAGAACGTTGTTTCGCTCGGGATGACGAAGCAAAGGCAGCCCGGCTTTCTGGATCATTGTTCCCATGGCACCGTCCAATACGATCAGTCGGTCCGGTTCAAACAGAGTCAGAAAGCGATTGGAAGTGTCTGTATTTTGGTAATCGGGAGATGTCGTTTCAGTTTTCATAGCAGCGAAGTCCTCCTTTAAGGTATTTGCAGTCTGGGCGAAGCGGGCAGTACGCGCAGCCGCGGATTTTTGCAGGAAGGGGCGTGCGGCTCAGCCCGATGAATGCGGTAACGGATTTGGTCGGAACCATCATGCGGGAAGGCAGAACGTGTACGCCAATCGTCTGTGCAAGCTTTAAGAGTTCAGCCAGATCGCTTTGTAAAGAAAGCGGCAGATCGCCGTATCCGCACGAAAAGCGATCGCTGAAATACCAGCCAGGAAGCTTCTGCTGCAGCTCTTTTGTGCAGGCGTCGAGTTCTTCGTCGATCAAAGCGCTTCCAAGTGCGTCAAAAACCAGAGCTTTCGCACTGTTCTGTACTTCAAATTGAGAAAGCTGCCGGTCAAAATCGCCAGAAAGCGTTGCCCCGAGAATCAGAACTTTCTCGCAGTGTGCAAGCAGACTCTGAGCCATACGGCCGCTCAGGACGATTCGCCCCTGATCTACAGAGATCGAATCTCCATTGCGTTCGAGATCAAAAACGCGAAAGATAAAGCGAAAATGCGTATTTTCCTGCAGCGGATGCCGCAGCTCTTCTAGCAGCGGTTCATAGCGCGAAACGGCCGCTTTGGGTACGTGACAATAGCGCAGGGCCGTCTGCTTCAAATTTTCCGTCCATTTCATGAATTCCATTATAATGAGCATGGTTTAAACAGGCTAACTCTTGTAGAAGCCGACGGCGTACGAAAATCTGCAGACGATGTCTGCAGAAGAGAGTGAATTTGTTCTGGAAAGCCGTGTCTTTGGAAAGGAATCTTCGTTATGAAAAAATCTGTCCTTCGCACATACGGTGCGGGTGTTCTTCTTTGTGCTTCGCTGCTTATGGGCGCCTGTTCGCATGCAGAATCCGCTGCGGATTCGTATGCGGTTCGTTCATCGTCCCTGCAGGAAAGTTCGAGTACCTCCCTTTCAAGTAATGCCCCGGTCAATGAGACGGTTACTTTTACCATGCATGTGATGCATCAGGATGGGACAGGCAAGCAGATTCAGCTCACTACGAATGCCTCCAATCTGGCCGACGCGCTTCTCGAGCAGGGATGGATTGCGGGCGAACAAAGTCAGTACGGCCTTTTTGTGACCGAAGTCGATGGGGAAAAGGCCGAAAAGGGTGCCTGGTGGAAACTGCAGATCAACGGCGAAGACGCCCAGACGGGCGTAAGTTCGATTCAGCCGGAAAACGATGCCGTCTACACATGGTCCTATGAGCAGTAAGTCCCGCACCCTGCTTTACGATGCCTGCTTTGGCGCGCTTTACGGCGCTCTGATGTTCGCTCTGAAAATGGCGATGGCGTCCCTGCCCAATATTGAACCGGTTACGCTGCTCGTTCTGGTGGCCGGCTGCTGTCTGGGAAAGAAAGGCTTTCTGGCGATCTGTGTCTATATCGTCTGCGAACTGCTCGTCTGGGGAGCCGGCGTCTGGAATATGGGCTATGTCCTGGTCTGGCCGCTTCTCTTTGACGTGGCCTATGCCTGCCGTCGCATCCGATCGATCTGGTTCTGGAGTCTGCTGGCTGGCGTTTTTGGCTTTTCCTTCGGGTTCTGGTTTGCGCTGATTTTTGGACTGTTCAATGGCGTATCCGCTGCCTTTTCGTGGTGGGTGGCGGGTCTTCCTTTTGATCTGGTCCATGGCGTGGCCAATATGGTCGTGACGTTTTTTCTGTTTCTGCCGCTTCGCGGGCTGTGTAAACGATTCGACCGGCGCGCTCCGGCAGGGCGCCGCTAAGCCAGAAAAAAGCGATGTGCTGAATTTTTAATGTATACCTTTTGAAAAAATCATAAGGCAAAAGAATCAAACAAATTGGATGATAATGTCTTAACATAGGTTTTTAAAATGTCTATATATGGCGATTTATATGGCGATTTATATGGCGATTTTTGGCGATGCCTTGGATTTTCAGTGGCTTCTTTGGTCACTAAAATGGAATAGTCAGAAAACGCTTACAGGTGTTGAAGAGGCGCACCTATACTAGGGGTAAGAAAAGCAGGAGGAAAAAGAAAAATGAACACTCTGCGAAAACTTACTCTGGGCGCCGGCGCGCTGCTGCTTCTTGCTGGCTGCTCTACAACGCCGGCGGCCAAAACGCCGACCGACGCTTCAGCTTCGGAAGGAAAGGAAAAAGCGGCCGTTTCCGCTGCCATTCCAAACCAGGCCACCACGCCGCACTATGATGTCGTAAAACGAGACGAAGCAGCGACGATCGACGGCAAGATCGACGAAGACGTCTGGTCGAGCGTACAGAATATCTCCGGATCCTTCTTCTATCCATGGGCAGATAAAGAAGCGCCGGTAACGGTATTCGAAGCGTACAACGACGGAACCGATCTGTACTTCATGTTTGAAGTTACCGATCCGGAAGTCCTCGTGGAAGAAGACTGGAAAGACGATGAAAGTACAGTCGATGCGGAAGACCGCGTAGAAATCTTTCTCGCGCAGGGACCGGTAGACCTGCCGACACCCAAAGGCATGCCGCTCTACTACGGTGTAGAAATCGACCCGAAGGGACGCGTTCATGACTATTCCATCGAGTACTATCGCCACTTTGACGGAACCTGGAATCTTGAAGGTCTTGAAACCGCTGGCGTACAGACCGACGATGGCTACGTTGTCGAAGGCAAAGTGCCGCTGAGCACGCTGAAAGATCTGAACCTTCTTAAGGAAGATGGAACGATGCGCACAGGCGTATACCGTGCCGAATTCTCGTCTCCGGAAAAAGAAGGCGACGATACCGTCATGGAATGGATTTCCTGGGTAGATCCAAAAACCGAAGAACCGGACTATCATGTCGATTCTTCCTTCGGTGAATTCCGTATCCTGAAATAGCACGATTTGTTCCAGACCGCAGACGGCCTGTCGTTTGAAATACATCCACAAGGCAGTCCTGACCGTTTTTTCGGAAGGGCTGCTTTTCTTTTGGTCGAGTTTAAAATCAGAAACCGGTTTGAAAAGGAAGGACGAGCCGGAATACACGTTTCGGATTCTGAACCGTATAACGGTACAGAAACCCGGAACGTTTTCTTTTTGGTCCTCTCAGAGGGTGAAAAAGCGGGTCTGATAATAAAGTTAAAAATAATTATGAAGGTACAAATGAATTACGATAGTGACAATGTGTATACTAAATTTTTAAAAGATCAACCATTTTAACAAATCGGGTGGAATAATAGAGAATCTTAGTTAAGAAATGTCCGAATTGCTCATAAAATCAGGTTTAGAGATGTCCGCAACGAATTAAAAGTAATGCCATAATTCCCAGCCAGAAAAGGAAAATCCGGGCAGATTTTCCCGAAAATGGACGCGAAGAACGGTTCGCCGCGCCATTTTCCGAAAATGCAACAATTTTTGTACAGGTCAGATGATTTATTTCCAATCCATAATCTGACCTGTCTTTTTGACAGGAGAAAGATGTATGAAGTATCCGATTCTCAAGCGACTGGCCCTCGTTCTGATGAGTGTTTCGATGGCGCTCAGTCTGGAAATTTCTCCCGCGCTCCAGAGTCATCGAATGCAGATTCAGGCCAAAGAAGACGATTCAGGACTGACGTATGCGTATCCCGAACCCGTTTACAATATCGATGCGAGTCTTTTAGGGGAAGAAGATCGAAAATTTGAATTTTCCAGCCGGGAAAAAGACGTACAGCCGTATGAAGGGACGTTCGAAGAGCGTGTGAATCAGCTGCGGCGCGATTTGCCGCAGGGGCGCTGCTGGAACCATTTCAGTCCGGATTCGGCCTATTCCCTGACCAGTACGACGGACGTTCCGTGTTCGGATCATGGTTCGCGCAGCGGAAGCGTCAAATGCAACAGCTTCGATCAGGGCGTGCAGTGCGCCGGCTTTGCCTACCTCTGTTATTACAAGTGCCATGGCTATTTGCGCAGCTCGCGGATCGGTACCCGGTATGTGGTTGGAAACGAAGGCATTCGGGCAGGCGATGTGATCCGTATGAGCGGGCATACCGCCTTTGTCTGGAACGTAAACGGCGATCAGCTGTCGATTCTCGAAGCCAACTATGGAGCCTCGTGCCGGATTGACCATTCCCGTACGGTCCGCGCCTCCGAAGTTCTGCATTACTGGACACCGAAGGCGTATGTCCTTCATTACAATGCCAACGGCGGACAGGGAAGTCCGAATGCGAAAATCGTTCCGATCGATACGCCCTATACGCTCGGAGACGGTGCGCTTTGGCGCCCTGGCTATCAGTTCGCAGGATGGACGGTATCCAGGCTCACCAGCAGCGAAAGTCTGTACGAGAAAAATGGAACCCGGGCCTATTTTGCAGATCCTGTGCAGGCGCAGCAGGAAGGCTGGAAACTGGCTGTCGTCGCTTCGTGGGAAAGTCTGACACCCTCCGATTTCGGGCAGCCTTTAGCCCAGAGCGGCGATGACATCGAACTGCGTGCTGTCTGGAAGGAAAAAACACGGACGCTCTCGTTCGATCCGGGCATCGGACAGGGAACCATGGAGCCGATTTTGGTTTCGCTAGGCGAGGGCGGTACGCAAATTCTCGCCTGTACCTTTATCCATGACGCGATGGCGTTTAACGGCTGGCTCGTTTACCGTCCCAACGGACAGATTCTCTGTTCCAGTGACGGCACCCTTCGGGGAGATCTGCGCTATTTCGATACCATTCCAAATGCGCGCGGTGCCGGCTATTCTCCGGTACAAATCCCGGATGGCGCCGTGATCCATACGCTTGGTGACGACAGCGAAGAACCGCTTCGTCTGGAAGCCCAATGGACCGGCTATTCCAGAGCGAGCGCGGAGCGGGTGAATCTGCAGCGCCTGTACAACCCGAATTCTGGCGAACACTTTTATACGGAAAGCGCGGTGGAGCGCGACGCCTTAGTGCAGATGGGATGGACGTATGAAGGAGAAGGGTGGACGGCCCCTGTGCAGTCCGAGCTGCCTGTCTATCGTCTGTACAATCCGAACGCGGGCGATCATCATTACACGCTCAGTGAAGCGGAAAAAGACGGTCTGGTGCGAGCCGGCTGGATTTACGAAAAGATCGGCTGGTATTCCGATCCCGCCAAAGGCGTCCCGATTTATCGGCAGTACAATCCGAACGCGAAAGCCGGTGCGCACAATTTCACAAAGTCCAGTCAAGAAAATCAGGCGCTCGGCCGTCTTGGATGGGTCGCAGAAGGCATCAGCTGGTACGGGACGAAATAAAACTGGTTCAACACCAAGGGGAAAAAGGACTGCGTGAACAGCGCACTCGTTTTTTGAATTTCAAAATCGGCAGACACAGGCAAACGGCCGGAGAAAAGGACCGGCGGTCGCCTGGATCTGCGGATTTTTCTGGTCTGGGCTGTATTCGGCGAGACGGTCAAAGAGATAAAAACGGCGGCGTCCCGCGCAGGGATACCGCCGTAAAGTGTTTAAAGTTAAGCCTGTTCGTCCATTTCCATCAGTTTCTTGAGAATCTGAACGGCGTTGGAGGCAGCGCCTTTGCGGATCTGGTCGCCCGCACAGAAGAGCGAAACGGTTCTGTGGGTCGGATCAGCTGGATCGTAGCGCAGACGGCCGACGTAGACGAGATCCTGATTGGATGTGTCGATCGGCATCGGGTAGACGTTGTTTTCCGGATCGTCCTGCAGCTTTACGCCTTCGGAATGCGACAGACGTTCTTTTAAGGCATCGAGGTCGACCGGTTTTTCAGTACGGATTGTGATGGATTCGGAATGGGAACGCCATACGGGTACGCGTACGCACGTGCAGTTGACGTTCAGCTCTGGCGCGTGAAGAATTTTGCGGCCTTCATTCTGCATTTTCCATTCTTCGCTCGTAATGCCGTTTTCATCAAAGCCGCCGATCTGCGGGATGACGTTAAAGGCGATCGGATGAGCGAACGCTTCCGGTGTCGCTTCGGGATCCTTGAGCTGGTTTTCCAGATCGCGCAGACCTTTGACACCGGCGCCGCTTACAGCCTGAAATGTAGTGCAGATGACATCCTGAATGTTGTAGAGCTCGTGCAGATCGTGCATGGCCATTAATGCGATAATCGTGGAGCAGTTCGGGTTGGAAATGATGCCCTGATGCTTGCGGATATCTTCGGCATTGATTTCCGGAACGACCAGAGGAACATTTTCATCGAGACGGAAAGCGGAGGAGTTGTCGACGACAACGCAGCCGGCTTTCTGGGCCCACGGCATCCATTTTTTGGTGACATCGTTTTCGCAGGCACCCAGGACATAGTCGACGCCTTTGAACGAATCTTCGGTCAGTTCTTCAACGGTCCAGTCTTCGATCTGTTTTCCGGCGGATCGAGCCGAGGCGAGAAGTCTGATATTGGCTTCAATGCCCTGTTCGTGCAGACATTCGAGCATCTGCGCGCCTACAGCGCCGGTTGCACCGGCAATGGCGATGGTTTTCATAATCGTATTCCTTCTTCCTGATTCAAATGTAGAGCGGTTCAGTCAACGACAAATTCGTTGTAAATGACTTCGATCGTGCGGGAAAGGTCTTTTTCGCTGACGCCGACGGTAATGTTAATTTCGTTGGAGTCCTGCGCGATCATGACAATGTTGATGTGTTCGCGGCCTAAGGCTTCGAACAGACGGCCGGCGTTGCCCGGCTGATGGGACATGCTTTTGCCGACGGTGGAGACGAGCGCGATATGGTCCTGCACCTTGATTTCATCCGGTGCAACCTGACGCTTGATTTCGTGGAGAATCTCGTAAAGGCTGTCTTCAACTTCAGCTCCGTTGACCAGAACGGTAAAGGAGTCGATGCCGCTTGGAATGTGCTCGATCGAAACGTTGTAGCGTTCCAGAACGCTGAGCACTTTGCGCATGTAGCCGACTTCGTTGGACATGTGCTTCTTATAAATATAGATGGACAGGAAGCCCGGTTTGCCGGCCAGACCGGTAATCGGGTACTTGCGCGGCACGAGGGACGTTTCCTGAATGATCGTGCCGGCATCCTGCGGGCGGTTGGTGTTGAGAATATGAATCGGAATGTTGTTTTCCTGCGCGGGGAAGACGGCGTCTTCGTGAAGCACGGACGCGCCCATGTAGGAAAGCTCGCGCAGTTCGGAGTAGGTAATGTGGGTGATAGGCTGCGGATTGCGAACGATGCGCGGATCGGCCATCAGGAATCCGGAAACATCGGTCCAGTTTTCGTAGATATCTGCTTCCATGATGTTGGCCAGAATGGCACCGGTCACATCGCCGCCGCCGCGCGAGAAGACCATGATCTTGCCGTTGGCGGCTGTGCCGTAAAAGCCGGGGAATACGAAATGATCGTGTTCATTCATGATGGCTTTCAGACGGGCACGCGTCGCTTCCCAGTCGATGGACTTGTCGTGGTTGATCCGGATGACATCGGCCGCATCCACAAACGGGAAGCCGAGGTATTCGGCCATGAGCTTGGCGCAGAAGTATTCGCCGCGCGATACGATTTCCATTTCACTCATGGAAGAAAGGCTGGCGTACATCGTGTCCAGCTCTTTTTCGATCGGCTGCTTGAGGCCGAGGGTGTCGCGGATTTCCACGAAGCGGTCGCGGATCAGCTTGTAGACGTTGCTGGCATCGACATGATACTGACGATGCGCGTCGAGCAGGTAGAGCAGATCGGTAATCTTGGAATCATTGCTGCAGCGCTTGCCTGGTGCGGAGACGACGACATAACGGCGATCCGGATCGGCCTCCACGATTTCTTTTACTTTTCGAAACTGGCTGGCCTGGGAAACGGAGCTGCCGCCGAATTTCGTCACTTTTAAAGCCATTTATTTCCTCCATACTGCCAGCATGGCCGATGGATCGATCGCCTGGATCTCTTCGACAAGAGAAAGATCGCGATCTTTAATCAGCCAGAGACTGTCTTCTTCAAAATAGGTGGAATCTGCGTTCTTTACAGAATCGAGATTTTTGCACGTGCGTACAATCCAGTCTTCGCGGATACCATCCTTGCAGAATGTGGCGTGCTGATCGAGCGAAATTCTGCGAACGGTACCGTTCAGCAGGTTGATCGCGTCGGCGATCATAGCCTGCGCGGTCGGACTGCCGCCGGCTCCGGGGCCATAATAGCCTAAACTTCCAAAAGAAGAAGCTTCGATTTTTTGCGCGTTGTAATTTTGACCAACAGAAGACAGATAATCGCTCGCATTCAGGAAAACGGGTGCGATCAGAGCCGAAAAGGATCCGCTTTCATTTTTCAGAATTGCAAGATGGCGGATTTTTTTATGATGTTTTTTCGCCAGCGCGATCTCGTCTATGCCGATACTGGAGATGCCGATCGGATCGGGGAGAGTGGTTACAGGCGATTTTGTATATAAAGAGGAGACGAGCAGCGTTTTGTACCAGACATCTCTTCCTTCCACATCGTTGGTGGGGTCCACTTCTGCAAAGCCGAGCTCCTGTGCGCTGCGCAGCGCATCGGTAAAGGACGTGCCGTTTTCTTCCATGGAACTGAGAATATAGTTGCAGGTTCCGTTGAGAATGCCTTCAAATCCCTTGAGCTCTTCAGCGGCAGAAAGTTTGAGAATTCCGTCAATTAAAGGGATTCCACCCGCTACACTGGCCTCAATCTGAATCGATCCGCCATATTTGTCAGCCAGTTTGATATACTCAGGCAGATATGTGCTTAAAACCGCCTTGTTGGAAGAAATCACATTCTTTCCATGTTCCAGGGCGGTACGGATAAGGGTATTGGCCGGTTCCAGTCCGTTGAGGCATTCAAATACGATCTGAACGTCCTGCCGCGAAACGAGTGCTTTTCCATCTGCGGAAAAGTACGGTTCGCGCGCTTTGGCCGGGCGGACAAATACGCCTTTCATTTCCAGACCGTCAATGCCGCGGCATAAACGCTCTACGTTCTGTCCCACTGTACCGTAGCCAAGAAGGACACAATTCATCGTTTTCATTGCTTTGTACTCCTTTTGTTCTTGTCTAATATACACTTGTCTTAAAAACTTGCACATTGTATCATAGGGCATATGCGATTTCAAGGAGCCGAAAATTTATGAAACCTTATTATCAGTCAACCCGTAAAAACGCGGATCCGATCAGCGCCAAGGAGGCGGTGCTGCAGGGAATCAGTCCCGATGGCGGACTGTTTGTCTGGCCCGGACTCGGCCAGGAAAAGCTGAATCTGAACAAGCTGATTCAGCTCGATTACAAAGGCATCGCCAAGGAAGTGTTCACGGCGCTGCTTTCGGGCTATACCAGCGAAGAACTCGATGACTGCATTGAAAATGCCTACACCGGCAGTTTTGAAAGCGATGAAATTACGCCGGTAAAAGACGTTGACGGCATTTACATTCTCGAGCTGTTCCGCGGACCGACCAGCGCGTTCAAGGATGTCGCGCTGACCATTCTGCCGTGGTTCTTATCCAAAGCTCTGAATGATACCGGCAAGAAAGCGCTGATCCTCACCGCGACCAGCGGCGATACCGGGAAGGCGGCCATGTCCGGCTTTGAGGACGTAGACAATACCGGCATCTGCGTCTTCTATCCCCATAACAAAGTTTCCGCCGTGCAGTACAAGCAGATGGCTACCCAGTCGGGCGGCAACGTGAAAGTGTTTGCGGTCGAAGGCAACTTTGACGATGCGCAGAGCATGGTCAAGAAGCTGTTCCTCGATGAAGATCTGAAGGAAAAACTCGCCCGGGACGATATCGTTCTTTCTTCGGCGAACTCCATTAATATCGGACGTCTCATTCCGCAGATCGTGTACTACTTCGATGCCTATCGCCAGCTCGTAAACAAGGGCGTCATTCAGACGGGCGAAAAAGTATCCTTCTCGGTACCGACCGGAAACTTCGGCGACGTGCTCGCCGGCTACTACGCCATGCAGCTCGGTCTGCCGGTCGAAAAGTTCTACGTCGCCAGCAACGCCAACAACGTTCTTACCGAATTCCTTGCCTGCGGAACCTATAATCGCAACCGTCCGTTCATTCAGACGATTTCGCCAAGCATGGATATCCTGATCTCGTCCAACCTCGAGCGTCTGCTCTACTACGCATCGAATAAAGACACCGAAAAAGTTGCCGGCTGGATGAAGGATCTGGCCGAAAAGGGAAGCTATACGCTGGATGAAGACACCTTTGCGGAAATCTCCCGTCTTTTTGAAGGCGGCTGGTATGACGACGCGCAGCTCAAAGCCACCATTAAGGACGTCTTTGACAAAACCGGCTACGTGCTCGATCCGCATTCGGCGGCCGCGTATGCGCTTGCGAAAAAATCCGAAACGCCGGTCATCGCGCTGTCCACGGCGAGTCCGTACAAATTTACTCAGGACGTTCTCGATTCCCTTGGACAGAAAGAAGACAATCCATGGCAGGCGATGCGCGATCTGGAAAAGATCAATGCCGACGCCATTCCGCATCCTTTAGCCGTTCTCGAACGTCTCGAAATTCTGCACGATGCGGTAATTGATCCTGAAGCGATGAAAGAAAATGTGCTCGACGCTTCGAAGGAGATTTTTGCATGATTACGGTGAAAGTACCGGCGACCAGCGCCAACTGCTCCGTGGGCTTTGATACTCTCGGACTTGCGCTGAACTGGTACTCTTCCATTACGTTTGAAAAAAGCGATGAGCTGCTCATCAGCGGCTGTCCCAGGGAATACGCCACTGCCGACAATCTGGTTTGGACATCCTTTGTGTTCGCCTGCCATAAGTGCGGCAAGCCGGTTCCAAACGTACACATCGACATTCAGTCCGATATTCCGTTTGCCAGAGGCCTAGGCTCGTCGAGTCAGTGCGTCGTCGCCGGCATTCTTGGCGCCAACGCGATCGCCGAACTGGAGATGGATCACGATCAGCTGCTGGCGTGCGCGGTGGAAATTGAAGGCCATCCCGACAACGTTGCCCCGGCTCTGAACGGCGCGCTTTCCGTTACGGTGGAAGGTACCCGCTCGCTGATCGGCGTCAATCTGGGGGCCAACGGCTGGAAAGCCCTTGTGGTCATTCCGCCGTATGAAGTGTCCACCCCGATGGCGCGCAAGGCGCTGCCAGAAGAAATTCCTCTTCACAATGCAGCCATGCAGGCCGGCCGGGCCATGCTCTTTGAATACGCCTGGACGCATAAAGACGAAACGCTGCTGTTTGAAGCGTGTCATGATCTGCTTCATGAGCCAAGCCGCTCAAAGCTGATTGCTCACTATCCGGCGATGCAGGAAATTGCGGCACGAAATTCCGTACCGTTCTGGATTTCCGGATCCGGATCTACCATGCTTTTTGTAAGTCAGAACAAGGACACTCTTCAGGCGCTGAAAGAGGAAATTAAAAACGCACATCCCGAACTGGATGTACGTCTGTCTGAAGTTTCAGAACATGGAGCGGAGGTCATTCATGGATAAATACTATCTGGTCAATTCTTCGATTCTTCCCGATGTCATTGAAAAAGTCGTCGAAGCGCAGAATCTGCTCAATTCCGGCAAAGTCCGCCGGATCTGCGAAGCGGTACGCGAAGTCGGCATTTCCCGGGGAACGTACTATAAATATAAGAATTCCATTTTTCAGTTTGAGCCCAAGGACGCAAGCCGCCGGGCGATTCTTTCACTCGTCGTTCAGGATGAAAAAGGCGTGCTTTCCATCATCCTGACCCGTATTGCCCAGCTCAACTGCAACGTCATCGCCATCAACCAGACCGTCCCGATCAATCACGTTTCCAACGTGACGCTGACTCTCGATATTACCGAGCTCGAACAGAGCATCGAAGATCTCGTGGACATTTTGCGCAAGACCGACCGGGTCTCCAGCGTATATCTGGTTACCGTCGAATGACGCGCAAGGTTTTACCTGTTCTTTTTGGCTTTTCCTTTCTGATCGCCGCCCTGCTTTCGAGCGTCGCGGCGGTCGTTTTTGATCACGGCTTTTACATACGTCTGTATGACAAGCTGAATCTGGCACAGACCGTTTCGGTGTCCGATGAAGATCTTCAGAATTCCATTTTCATGATGACGGATTACGTCGAGGGCAAACGCGACAATCTCGACGGCAAGGTATTCTGGAAAAACGAAGTGCGCGATACCTTCAATGCCAAAGAGAAAAAGCACATGGTTGATGTCCGGCAGCTGTGGCAAAACGCCAGACTGGTCATGATTGTTTCCTGGTTCGTCTGTCTGATCAGCGCAGGCTGGCTGTTCTGGAAATTCGGATCCAACGGAACCCGCTGTCTCGGAATTCTGATGACGGGGATCAGACAGGCCGGCGCCTGTCTGCTGGTCGTACTGATCTTTTTTGCCTTCTGGTATTTCATCGACTTCACCGGCTTATGGACCTGGTTTCATACCCTCTTCTTTGCGGGAAACATGGACTGGCTGCTCAATCCGGCGACAGATTTCA
This sequence comes from uncultured Allobaculum sp., assembly GCF_948576815.1. NCBI lineage: Bacteria > Bacillati > Bacillota > Erysipelotrichia > Erysipelotrichales > Erysipelotrichaceae > Allobaculum > uncultured Allobaculum sp. The sequence continues at coordinate 6,276 of NZ_CAPAEZ010000032.1, read as the reverse complement.
TGATTGTCATCTGTCCGGAAGCCATGTTCTCCACCATGATCGCCAAAATCGCGATCAAACTCATTCTGGCGGTTCTCGGCTTTTACGGCGGTATGGCTTATCTCAAATCCCGTCTGCAGGAACAGCGATACCTGCAGCGGATCGTTCCCCAGAGTCATCTGCATCCGCAGACGGATTCTGAATCCGTCGGACGCTGAACAAACGATAAAGGTCGCGGAATTTGCGGCTTTGCACCATTCGTCGAATTCCTTGATCCAAGGGAAAAGGGAAAAGCGGAAGTGCAAATTCAAAATACGAAAGAAACGAAAACAGGGCGGTAAGGATTCGCTGGTTGTAATTCCGGCGGATCGATACTGCCCTGTATTGTTTATTAAAAGACCGGATTTGAACAAATTCAGAGGGAAAGAAAGATACCGCAGGAGAAAAACATTTTGGATTGGATGCACACGCAAATGAGACGTGAAATCTCTTCTTTCCACTCTCTTCCTACATAAAAAGGCCTCTGGCTGGAGACCCTTTTACACGTATAAGTTCTGTAGAATTCCTTGTCGTTCTTAGTACCTGCGCAATACGCAAAACAGAAGCTTTCGTCAATGGATTCGGTTCGAAATCCATAAAACCGACGACTGCCTGAGAAAAAGAGAAGGATACTGTACCTGAGGAGCCGGCAGGGAGAAAGAGTCGAACGTCGAAAAGAAAATGCGATAGGATAGGGAAAGAGAAAATCGCATGAACCGAAAGGAGTTTTCTTATGTCCAGACTGATTCTTGCCAGCCAGTCGCCCCGGCGCAAAGAGCTGCTGAAAACCATTGTTTCCGATTTTGAGTGCATTCCCGCAAAAGGGGACGAAGTCTTCCATTCTGGTCCGATCGATGAAGCTCAGCGCGATGTAGCGCTGGCTAAAGCCAGAGAAGTATTTCAGGCTCATCCCGAATCCATCGTTCTTGCCGCGGACACGATTGTTGTGGACGGCAGCCGGATCCTGCAAAAGCCCAAATCGAAAGCCGAAGCTTTTGAAACGCTGCGCTCTCTTTCGGGCAGAAGTCATGAAGTGAAAACCGCAGTCGTTTTAATGGAGGAGAAGCAGACGATCTCGACAGTGGAAACGACGGTTGTCCATTTTCGAAATCTGAGCGATAAAGAAATTCAGGCGTACGTCGAGCAGGGAACGTGTCTGGATAAGGCGGGAAGCTACGGAATTCAGGATGTCGATTTTGTTGACGGCATTGACGGATCCTACACGAATGTGGTCGGACTCCCGGTGGAACTCGTTCGAAACTGGCTGGAAAGCCGATCCCTCGCCGATGTGGCGCAGACAAATGCGCAGGCATGATCCAGCTGCTTGTACCGAAAAAGAAAAGACAAAAAAGAAAAAAGCGAGCCGGCAGGCAGAGAATGCGAAAAGCATTTCAGTCTGCAGCAGCTCGCTTTTTTGATGAAAGGCGTCTGGAACGCAAAGCTGATCCAGACGCAAATCCGAATGGATCGACAGCCAGATCGAAGTCGAACGATCGAAACCGATCACGAAAAAAATCTGGACAATAAAAAAACCGCTCATTTGAGCGGTTGATTTTCAAATGGTGCCGGCACGCGGAATTGAACCACGAGCTCATCCTTACCATGGACGTGTATTACCATTATACTATGCCGGCGTCTTGACCTGACTCGCTTATATTACCAATTCCCTGTAGGGGAGTCAACAAATTCAGAAAAACTTTTTCAGAAATTGTTGGGGAGTGAAACTGGGTTAAAAATAGCTGAGAACAGATAATAACTGAGGCAATCCAGACACTGGACGCAGACGGTATGGACCGCCCGCTTTTCCCGAGGAATGGATCGGCGTTTTGAAGAGAAGCTCTTCAAGCCTCATGCAAGAGTATACAACAGAGTTTCTTTTCTCTCCAGTCCCAGGGCCGCCAAGCCTTCAAAAAAACGGCCGGACAGTTTGCCGGAATAGACGATTTCTTTCCTTATACGGGCAAAGACTGCAAAAAAAGCCAATGGTAAATTGAAACCATCAAACGTCGGAAACGGCACAGGCAAAGCAGAAACCTGCGTCCATGAAGGTTCAGTCCGGCGTACAAAATGGAAGAAGAGAAAACGAAGAGAGGAAACTATGAAGCAATTCAGAAAACGGCTGGCGGCAGGATTTCTTGGAATGAGCCTGAGCTGCTCGGCGTTTGGCATGCCCGTACTGGCGGCCAACGATGCCCCGACGCAAAACCCGAGCCTGTACGGATTTGTTGCCGGAAGCGATCAGGGAACGAGCGACATGATTGAAAAGACCGGCCTGCAGCAGCTCGACTATACCGATGAAAACGGGGTGACCCTCAGCTATTGGCTGTACGTACCCAAAAATGCGGACGGAAGCGTTGAAGAAGATCTTCCGCTTGTCGTTCACATGCACGGCTATTCCGACGGCGGGAAAACGAGAACGGTCGTCAACCGTCATTATGGCATGGGCTATCAGCTTTTGGCGGATCGGGACAATCCGGTTCGCAAGGCAATCCTTCTGATGCCGCAGACACCACAGGCGACGGTGAACGGAACGTATTTAAACGACGGCAATGAACAGGACCGCTGGGTCAATCTGCCGGGGCTGACGGTAAACGGCAATTACTGGAAGCGTTCGAACTGGGATATGCAGGAAAGGGAACGCTCTCAGAATCTCGACGCGGCGTATAACCTGATCAAGCAGGTACAGAACACATACCATACCGATCTGGATCGCACGTATCTTTCCGGCGAATCCATGGGGGGATGCGCCACCTGGGATCTGCTGCTGCGCGATGACGAATATCTTTTTGCGGCGGCTATGCCGATGTGCGGAATCGGGGATCCGACACTCGCGGAAAATGCCTCAAAAACCCAGATTCGCATGTACCACTGTAAAAACGATCCGACCATTACCTCCGCTGCGGGAAGGGTAATGTACGAAGCGATGGCTCCGTATGGAAATGTGACGTATACCGAATACGACAGCACTTCCCACTTCTGCTGGAACTATGCCTGGAGCAAGACGCTCGACGATGACGGAAACGGTGTCTCCAATCTCGAAGATGCGATCGACTGGATGTTCAATCAGTCTCGCAAGGGAACGCTCGATCATACGGTCGATAAAGCACCGTTAAAACAGCTCATGAAAAAAGCCGAAGCGGCTTCGGCAGCCGATTACGATCCAAAAACATTAGAGAAAATCGCCAGACTGGCGCAGGAAGGCGAAACGCTGCTGGCCAATGCGGCGGCAACGCAGGAAGAGACAGCCAGACTGTGCGAAAAAATTGCCGAATGGCTTTCCCGCAAATCGTCCAGTCTCTGTTTTGAACAAGGGGTCTATCCTTCCCAAACGTGGGGGGATTCCCATGCCTGGCTTGCGGTGGACGGAAATACATCGACGTTCTGGGACGGCAACTCCAATACCTTGAATCCGTGTGTGGATATTCAGCTCGATCATCCCGTTCTGCTGGATTCGCTTACGGTGACGACCCGGATTAACGCGTCGAAATACTATAAATATGAAGTGTACGGATCACTCGATCGCAAAACCTGGGAAAAGATCGGGGAAAAGACCAGTACGGCCGCTTCAACGGAATCTGGCGATACGTATACGTTTGACGGAGACCGGCTGGTTTCCTGGATCCGTCTGAAAGGCGTTGAAAGCAATGTGAACAACTCGTTCCATATTGCGGAAATCAGCGCGACAGGCAGTCATGCCTTTCTCGATTTAAAAGAGCGCATGGAAACGATTGATGCGATTCTTCAGGAAGAAGAAGAAAAGAACGTCCTTCCTTCTTCTTTGAAAGAACAGCTTGAGACGCTCAGCGATTCGTGGCAGAACGTTCAGCTCACCGTCGATACAACGGACGAGCAGATTGAGGCGCTCATTGAACAGGCGGACAGCCTGATCGAAACTGTCCGTTCTCTGCCGGATATGTCTTTGTTGAAATGTGCTCTGAACAAAACCCATACGTTGCAGCTGAATGAATTTGCGGAGGGGGAAGACAAAACGAATCTTCTGACACAGGCCGAAGCAGCGCAGGATCTTCTCGATACTGTAACTGCGCAGCAGACGGTCAATGCGATGACCAGAGATCTGGGAAATCGTCTTCTTGCACTGCGCCGGCTTCCGGACGCTTCCCGTCTTCCGGCTTAGACAAAATCGCTTTTTCGCGTTTCGTGCGAGAACGGATCATCGAAGAAGATCACCCACAAAGGACAGCTTTAAGCCAATGACGCAGGATCCAGGCGCTTCGGATCCTGCGTTTTTCCTGGGAAAGAAGCCGAATCGGGAATTTGAAACCCAGTTGGTTTGCCGCTCTTCATCCGCTGCTCTTTTCCTCAAAACGATGAAAGGGATTTCGAATGCCTTTTCTAAAAGTGCAATCGTTGAAAAAGGTGTCTGAATCAGACACGGGGGCAAAAAGCGGGTATCCTGTTCATGCTATACTTGAAACGAAAAATCATACAGTAAATCATGAGGAATGAATATGAAACAGCCCGTATATGTAATTGGTCATAAACGACCCGACACGGATTCGGTATGCGGTGCCATTACTCTGGCGGCTCTGAAACAGAAGCTGGGGGAAAATGTAGTACCGGCCCGTCTGGGTCATCTGAATCCGGAGACGAAATACATTCTGGACAAAGTCGGCGTACCCGCGCCGATCCGTCTGTCGACGGCCAAGAATTCGCTGGAAGAAATTGAAATTGACCAGGCAACGCTGATCAATCAGAACGACACGCTGCGCTACGGCTGGGATCTGATGCTGGAAAATAATGCGAAAACCATTTACGTGCTCGATGACGAAGCCTGTTATGCCGGCATGGTTACCCTGGCCGATATTTCCAAAATCCAGATGCAGGATCTCAATATCACCCGCGAGCTGCTCAAGGATACGCCGGACGAAAATATCCAGGACGTTGTTCACGGTGAAATCCTTTTTAAAGGAACCCGCGCCAAAAGCGGCGATGTTCGCATCGCGGATAAGAAGATGATGGAGCGCGACCTGACCGGCGCGATCATGGTGCTCAACGATCATGAAGACGACATGATCAAGGCGATGGCCAAAGGGGCCGCCATGATCGTCATTGCCGAAGGCTTTGTCCCCAACGACTACATTTTTGAAATGGCGAAAGCGATGGGGGTTACGCTGATCAGTACGCCGTACAACCTGATGAAGATCATTCAGATGATCTACCGCTCGATTCCGGTGCGCATGATCATGACGCCAAAGGAAAAAGCCGTGGCGTTCCATCCTTCTGAATATCTCGAAGACGTCGAGAAGAAGATGCTGCAGACGAGGCATTCTTCCTATCCCGTTGTTGTCGGAAACCAGATCGTCGGTGCGGTAGCCCGCTACCATCTGCTCAAGGCCGAACCGAAGAAGTTTATTCTGGTCGACCATAACGAAAGCAAGCAGTCCATCGACGATCGCGAACAGGGCGAAATTCTCGAGATTGTCGACCATCATCGCATCGGCGATATTGAAACGACCAAACCGATCGTGTTCCGCAACATGATCGTCGGTTCTTCCAATACGATCATTGCCCTGATGTATCAGGAACTGAATATCCGCATGGATGAGAAAATCGCCAAGCTGGTTCTGTATGCGATGATCAGCGACACCATGAACTTCAAATCTCCGACCTGCACGATCACCGACCAGATCACAGCTCGTAACATTGAACAGGAGTACGGTCTGAACGCCGCGGAAATGGCCGAAGATCTGTTTCGCCATACCGCCACGATCGAAGGCAAGGAGTTCAAGGAAATTTTGTATCAGGACTGCAAGGAGTTCGATCTCTCCGGTGTGAAGACGGAAATCAGTCAGGTACTGGTGTTCGACTATTCCGATGTCGAACGCATCCGCGATGACTTTGAAGAATATATGGAAAAGGAAGCCCGAAACCGCAAGATCGGTCTTTGGGTCATGGCCTTTACCAATGTGGAAGGAAGCGGTTCGCACTTTATCGCTGCCGGTCCGGAAGCCGCCCGAACCCGTCCGATTCTCAAGGAATTTGAAGAGCTCGGCTACGTCTCCAGAAAGAAACAGTTTGTTCCTGGTCTGAGCGCGGCTCTGCGCTGATGGACAGGATTTTAGAATTTGTCTGAAGTTTTAAAATCGATAAAACAAAGCGGTCTTCCGCTCACCGGTGATCTATCGTACAGGGAGCGTTAAGACCGCTTTTCTTCTGCTTTCTTCTGGTTCAGACGGTTCGAAGGTAAGTGTCAAACAATCGACGGGTATACGCGAGACTGAATATTAGATACGCTAA
>NZ_CAPAEZ010000031.1:0-28348 GCF_948576815.1 uncultured Allobaculum sp. | reverse complement strand
CAATAGCCGCAAGGCAAAGATAAGTAGTCGCCGAACAAAATGAAATCCCCGAAAGATAAAGGAGAAATCCGATATCTTTCGGGGATTTTTCTTAGGATCGAAAGATTTGATCCTAAGACAGGCCCGTCTGAAAATCCGGTTCGTTTTCCGGACTGGAATCCAAATCCAGTTTGTACATTCCGAATTTTTCGAACGTTTTTCTAACTGGCCTGTCTTTCTGAAGACCAGGAGCCGACAGAGCATAGTCGGCGGTGAAAGAAGAGTCGGTTTTGTTCAAAGGCAAGATTATCCAACAAAACGCAAGATCGTTTAACACGTTGCCAAAATGGAATAGCCGCTTTTCTATTCTCATAATCTGCCCCGCACACAACCCAAAGACCCTTTCAAAAAACGTCCCGCGAAGAAGCCAGATGATTTGGCCAGGCTTTGCGGGATGTGTCTTTCAATGGCCTGTAAAGCGGTTGCGTCCAGTCGGGCAGTCTTCTTTCGAACGCAAGTCGTTTTGCGCATTAAAATGGAAGTGCAAAAAAACGAAATTTCTTGAAAAAGCCGAAAGGAACAGGAGGAGCGGATATGCAGATTAAAGCAGCGTTTTTCGATATTGACGGGACTTTGCTTTCCCACAAACTGAAGGCAGTGCCCCAGAGCGCACTCGATACGATTGAACAGATGCAGAAAAAGGGAATTCTCTGTGTAGCTGCAACCGGCCGTTCCATCATGGAGTTCGATCGTCTGCCTACCCGGGGGATTCGAATGGATGGCTACATTGCGCTGAATGGTCAGCTTGTTCTCGATCAGAATCAGGAAATTCTGAGCGCCCATCCGCTCGAAGATTCCGCCAGAAATCATCTTCTGAAACTTTTCAACGAGAAAGACATTCCGGTTCTGCTGATTGAAAAAGACCGTCTGTATATCAATAAAATCGACGATCAGGTCAGAGCAGCCAACAAGGCTGTTTCCACGCCGCTGCCGCCGGTGGATTCCTGGTCGGGAAATCCTGTATATTCGGCGATTGGCTATATTCCCAAAGAAAAAGAAGAAGAGCTCCATGCTCTTCTTCCGGAATTCACGATTACGCGCTGGTGCGATCAGGCGGTCGATCTGCTTCGAAAAGGCGGAAGCAAGCAGGCGGGCATCGAAGAATTTCTGAAGTTCCACACTATTCGACCTGAAGAAACCATCGCGTTTGGCGATGGAGAAAACGATCTCGAAATGCTCCAGCATGCGGGTATCGGCGTTGCCATGGGCAATGCCAAAGCGATCATTAAGGAAAAAGCCGACTACGTTACAGAGGATGTAGAACACGACGGGATTCAGAAAGCCGCGCTTCACTTCGGTCTGATTGACTGACCATTTTCACAGAACATTTATAAGCATTACCAGACCTCACAAAACATACTGCCGGACAGATTCGACTGTCCGGTTTTATTTCGCTTTTTGAACGGCGGGCTTGCGTGTCTGCTTCTGAAGCCGTTCATGCATGCCGGTCATAAGCAGCAGAATCGCCAGAAGATAGATCGGGAAAATGGAAATCGATAAGAAGCGGGAAAGAAAGCCAAACAGCGGCGGCATGACGCAGCTGCCGATATAGGCACTGGCCATTTCCACACCGATGATCGCCTGTGAGCGATCCGCGCCGAAATGATCCGGGGTGGAATGAATGATGCTTGGATAAATCGGCGCGCAGCCAAGTCCGATCAGAACAAGGCCGACAAGCGCAGCCGTTTCATCTAAAGGGAGAAGCAGAGCGGCAGCGCCAATCACGATGATACCCTGACCGAAACGGACCATTTGTGCATCGTTCATTTTCAGGGTAAGAAAACCGCCTAGCGCACGGCCGATCGTAATGCCGATGAAAAACAGACTCGCAAAGCTGGCTGCGGTATCGGCTGCGATTCCCTTGGCAACAACAAGATAGCTGCTCGCCCAGAGTCCGGCTGTCTGCTCGAGCGCGCAATAGCAGAAAAACGTAATCATGACGGCTTTAACACCGGGAAGAGTGATTATGGCTTTCAGGCTCAGCGGTTTGGATGGTTCTGTATCGGAATCATCGGAACGGACCGGTCTGTCTTTCCAGAGGGGAAGACTGAGAAAAATAATGGCGGTAATAACAATCTGGATGATGCTGATGAGACGATAGCCAAGACTCCAGCTGTGTGCTTGAGTAAGTGCGAAGCCCATGATGTATGGACCGATGGAAGCGCCGACACCCCACATGCAGTGAAGCCAGCTCATGTGCCGGCTGGCGAAATGCAGAGCCACGTAGTTGTTCAAAGCGGCATCGACACTGCCCGCGCCAAGACCGTAGGGAATGGCCCACAGGCAGAGCATCCAGAATGAAGAGCTGATGGAAAAGCCAAACAGGGCGATAGCGGTCATAGCGACGCTGCAGACGGTCACTTTTCCAGCGCCAAATTTACGGGTGAGCCGATCGCTCGAAAGGCTGGAGATCACCGTACCAGCGGAAATGATGAAGAAAATGATCCCCGACCAGGAAAGCGGCACTCCAAAACTCGGATACATGGACGGCCATGCAGAGCCTAAAAGCGAGTCTGGAAGGCCCAGACTGATAAACGAAAGGTAGATCACAGCGAGAAGCAGATGAACCATGAATTGTTCCTCCTTGATTTCTGCTAAGAAAATATCACTGAATTGATACCCAATGTTAGGATAAAATCGACAGGTTTTCAGGAGAATATCACCCAAAGGAGAAAACGGATGGCTTTAAACGCATGCAAGACGATTCAGGTTGACCGACAGGGAAGAGAGCAGATTGAACATGGAACGCCTTTGTTTCCGATCGCCTGCTATCACGACAACATCAGCGAAAGGGAAGTGGCATGGCACTGGCATGAAGAACTCGAAGTTCTTGTCGTCGAAAGCGGAACGGTGCGTGTGGCTGCCAACGGAGAAGACTGTCTGCTCCATGCGGGAGAAGGCGTCTTTATTCAGACGGGTGCGCTGCATGGCGTGTGGCCGGCCTCAGGTGAAGTCTGCCGTATTCATTCTCTGGTGTTTCATCCGCGTTTAGTCGGCGGAAGTCTCGACAGTATTTTCTGGCAAAAATATCTGGAGCCGCTTCTGAGTGATTCCTCCATTTCCATGATCCGTCTGGATCCCTGCGTATCATGGGGTAACGAGGCCTGTGAGGATATCGAAAGCGCGTGGCAGCTTTGCGTAAAGGAAGAAGACGGCTACGAGTTTCGGGTACGGGATCGTCTTTCTCATCTGCTCTTTACACTCGGAAAATCCAGACAGCTGATGGAGCAGAAGCCATCGCGCAAAGCCAGACGGGATGGCGAGCTGATCAAAATCATGCTTCAGTACATACAGGACCATCTGGATCAGCCGCTTTCGCTGGCAGATATTGCCAGGAGTGCACATCTGAGCGAAAACGAATGTCTGCGCTGCTTTAACCGTATGATCGGCAGTACGCCCATTCGCTATATCCGCGAACTGCGCCTGCAAAAAGCAGTATCCCTGCTCGTACAGACGGATGGACGTATTTCGGACATTGCTGCGCAGTGCGGGTTTCTGGAGATGAGTTATTTCGCTCGCGTCTTTCGAGAACGAAACGGCTGTACGCCAGGGGAATATAGAAAACGGTATGGCCCGATGCCGAAGGAAAGCCTTTAAACCAGCGATTTGAACTGGAGCAGGCATTTTGAAGATTTGTTTTCGATCCAGTCGCCAGGATTGTCGTTAAGGAGGAAGACGAAAATGGAACAGATGGTTATCACGTATTACGAGTCGCCGCTTGGAGAGATCACGATCGAATCCGACGGAAACGCGATCACCGGTCTCTGGTTTGAAGGCCAGAGAGAAGCGGAAAAAATCAAAGCGGATTCCGAGAAAAACAGCGCAAATGATTCAGATGAGGATCTGCCGGTATTTGAACAGGCCAGAAAATGGCTGGATCTCTACTTTGCGGGGGAAAACCCGGATTTTAGGCCGGAACTCTCGACGCAGGGCACTCTGTTTCAGCAGGAAGTCTGGGCCATTCTTAAAGCCATTCCGCTTGGTGAGACGACGACGTACGGCGATATCGCCAGAACGATCGCCGCAAAGCGCGGTATGTCCAGAATGTCGGCGCAGGCGGTTGGTCAGGCGGTCGGCTCCAATCCGATCTCGCTTATGATTCCCTGTCATCGCGTTCTGGGCTCCAATGGATTGCTGACCGGCTATGCGGGCGGTGTAGACCGAAAACGGGCTTTGCTTGAGCGGGAAAAAAGCGGAAAAATCGCATCCCCGAACAATGAAAACACCGAAGAAAAATAACTGCTTTAAACCGATCCAGATGGAACTGGCTTTCAAACTTCCAAAACACAGTCTGGACTCCAATACGGGTTCGTTCCCTTTATGAGAACGAGCCTTTTTTGCGTTTTCAACCCATGCCAGAGCAGCCATAAGTGCAGAACAGATGCCGCAAGGATGAATGAACTGAATCTGCACAGAAAAAGGTCGGAATTCGGGAAAAATCCGCCATTTCAATGAGTATGCAGCTTGATCTGGAGTGAACTCGAGGTTGTATAACGTGCTCATGAACATTGCAGAAGTCAGCAAACTCTATGACATCAGTCAGGACACCCTGCGCTCCTACGAACAGATCGGCATGATCCCGCCGGTGACCCGCACCGAGGGCGGCAAGCGGGACTATCAGGAAGAAGATCTTCGCTGGGTCGAACTCGTCAAATGCATGCGCCGGGTCGGTCTGCCGGTCAAATCGATCGTGGAATACGTGACGCTTTATATGGAAGGCGATCAGACCATTCCGGATCGTCTCGAACTGCTTCAGGAACAGCGGCTCGAGCTGGAAGAGCAGAAAGCCCGGATCGATCAGATGATTCAGCGCCTTTCATGGAAAATCGAACGCTACAAGGAAGCGCAGATCACAGGCGTTCTGAACTGGGAGAAAAAGGAGGATTTATGAAAAGTTTAGTCGCTTACTATTCCCACACAGGAGAAAACTATTTTGGCGGGGATATCCGTACCATCACCGAAGGCAATACGGAAAAAGCTGCGAAGGAAATCGCAAAGCTCACCGGAGCGGATCTTTTTGAAATCCGACAGAGCGATCCGTATTCGGATACGTACATGACTTACATTCAGCAGGCGCAGGACGACTCGAATGCACATTGCCGTCCAAAGATAGAAAACCTTCCAGCCAGCCTGGATGAATACGATGAGATCTGGCTTGGCTTCCCAATTTACTGGGACACCATGCCGATGGCCGTTTTCACCTTTATCGACGCCTATGACTGGAACGGCAAGATCATTCATCCTTTCACCACCCACGAAGGCAGCGGACTTGGCCGCGTGCCGGCGGATCTGGTCAAAGAAGCCAAAGGCGCCATCATCACGCAGGGGCTCGCAATTCACGCCAGCTATGTCGATCGCTCGAAAGCCCAGATCGATCACGGGGTCAAAGTCAGCTCGACCAAATAAAAACAGAAGAAACTGGCAGAAAACAGCCTGAGAGAATATCAAAACAGAAAACCGAAAGGATGGAGGAACGAGACGATGGAAAATAAAAACGCTGTAAAAGCAGAAGCCGAAGAAGATGTATACGCGCTGATGGATCAGGGCGGTCCAACGGATAATCGAAAGCCATATTTCCGCCCGGCGGTGGATGAAATGATGCGTTCCCGAACGCTCTGCGCAAAAGCCAACCGAAAACTTCCCGATGATCCGACGTATATGGACGATCTGCGCGAGCTGTTTCATTCCGATCTCGACACCATCCGTGTCCTGACTCCGTTTCAGTGCGATTTTGGAAATCGTGTGAAGTTTGGAAAAGGCGTTTTCATCAACCATTCCGCAATTCTTTCCGCTTCCGGCGGCATTGAATTTGAAGACGGCGTATGGTGGCCCCCGGCGTTCGGATTGCAACAATCAATCATGACATGAATGAACGCCATACGATCTATACCTATGGCAATGTAACCATTCACAAGAACGCCTGGATCGGTATGAACGTGACCATTTGTCCCGGGGTAACGATTGGCAAGTACGCGGTAGTCGGTGCCGGCGCCGTAGTTACGCACGAAATTCCTGACTATGCGGTAGCCGCCGGCGTTCCTGCCAAAGTCATTCGTATGCTCCATCCAGCCGAGCAGAAAGAATAAGCCGAAAAATGGCAGCAGGGAAAACGAACACAGAATAAGTTCAAATTGGAATGAAAAAAGCGCAGCTCTTCCACGGAAAAAAGGGAAGAACTGCGCTTTTCGTCTGCAGTCTGGTCAAATTGACCAAAGCGGGGGTCCGGAGCTTTTGAACAGCCCGCAAATTGTAGAATTCTAGTATTTCTTCTGAATGATGCGTTTCATCCAGGCTTCATACAGGAAGATCAGCACAATGATGCCAATGACTGTGAGGAGTGTCGGAACCCATAAAAATTCAAAGCAGAGAAGGATGAGTGCGATATAGGCAATGGACAGAATCATGTTCGCCATAATGAGGCCGGCAGCCGACCAGTTGTTTTTGAGCGCTTCGTATTCGGTACTCCAGTTCAGTCTGGGAAAGAGAAGGTCTACAATCGCACCCGACTGGCAGGCAGGAATGGAAACCAGAGCCGAGGTCAGAATGAACAGAATGTCCATCCAGAAGGGGATGCTGATCATGTAGTGAATCAAAACGAGATAAAGGAGCGTTGGAAAGAAGGTAAACAGATAGGCGGTCACCAGTTTGACATGAATCTGGGTCAGGAAGGGTACCGGAATGCTTTTCATCCAGTCCACGCCGCGCTGCCCTTCCCGGGTAATCGCCGTGGCGGCAATCATGTTCATGTCTCCGCTGAAGAGAACAAGAACCGAAGCGGCCAGAATCGGCAGGCCAATCTGCATGGACAGGTCGAGAGAAGCGATATTTACCTGCTTCGCCATATCCATCAGTTCTGCAATCGACGGATTGTTCAGAATCACGATCAGAATAATGATCGGACCAAGGAAGGAAGAAAAGACGCAGTTGATCAGATAGGTCGGCGAGCGCAGAAGATTTTTCAGATCGGTTTTGAGCAGCTGACGAAATGCGGTCTGCTTCTTTCTCGAAAAGATGGCTTTCTTTTTCTGAACGGAAGAGGATGAAGCCTGCGAGCTCATGACGGCGGGCAGATAGAACCGATCAGCGCACCAGGCGAAAGCCAGCGCGCTGATGACGGTGCAAAGAAGCAGCCAGAGCAGCGAGAGGAAGGATCCGTCAAGAATGAAGGAAACCGACCAGTTTGTCTGAAAGATGATGTTGCTTCCCATGGAAAACATTTCCGGATTGTTCGTGAGAATCGCCATAACGTTATCGGTCTGTGCACCGATCTGACCGGCATACATGGAAGACATGCTGATGGCGATCGCAAAGATGATGCTGACTGCACCGAAGATCAGATTGAATACATCCTTATTGTGAAAGAACGGAAGGAACCGCATCACAAGCAGGATAATCAGTCCCAGGATAAAGACCATAGAAAGCAGACTCAGAACCATGGACAGGGCCATGGCCAGAATCTGTCCAATCGACAGCGCGTGCAGGAAGGCAGCTGCCCCAATGCTTCCAAGACCGATCACGACGGCGAAAGGAAGGACAGACAGGAAGACAACGATCGTTTTCGCTCCGACAATCTGCCAGGGTTTCAGCGGAAGCGGAAGGAGAAAACGCGCATCCTGCGAAAAGTAGAAGATGGAAGGAAACATGTAGAGCAGCTGGACCATACAGAGGATGGCGGTAAAGAAGAATGTCATCTGAACGGCCATCTTCACAAAACCCATCTGATAGATCACGCCAAACTGCACAGCTATACCAAGTGCAAGCAGCACCATCAGAACAGCTGCGCCAAGCCCGGTCAGAAATTTTTTGCCGAAGAAATTGTTCTTTGTGGAAGAGAAGGTACCTTTGAGCAGATATTTCGTCAGTACCAGCATCTTATGCATCGGCGGTAACCTCCAGGAAGATTTCTTCCAGCGAACGATCCGGATACAGATCGCGGAGCGCCTCGAGCGTTCCGTCATACACGATCTGACCGCTCTTGATCATCAGAATTTTGTCACACAGTTTTTCTGCGACTTCCAGAACGTGGGTAGAGAACAGGACCGTATTTCCGTTTGCGGCATGTTCTTTCATTTTCTTCTTTAACAAAAAGGAAGACGTCGGATCCAGACCGGTCATCGGTTCGTCGAGAATCCAGTTGTCCGGATTGGAGACGAGAGCGCCGATCAGAATGGTTTTCTGACGCATGCCGTGGGAATAGGAGGCAATTTTCTGCGAGAGCGCGTCTGTCATTTCAAATTCGGCGGCGAGCTCTTCGGTTCGCTTTTTCGCTGTTTCCGGATCCACTTCGTAAATGGCGGCCATCATTTCGATATATTCCATACCGCTGAGCCGCAAGAAGAGGTCAGGGGAATCGGGAACGAACGACAGTTTCTTCTTAGCCTCTTCTGGCTCTTTGGAAATGTCGATTCCGTCGATGAGAATGGTACCTTCATCGGAATGGAGAATTCCGGTGATCATGTTGAGGGTGGTTGTTTTGCCCGCGCCGTTTGGACCGATAAAGCCCGTGATCGATCCGGCGGGAATTTCTGCGGTGCAGTGATCCACAGCGGTTTTATTGCCAAAGGTCTTTGTTACATCGCAAAGCTGAATCATAAGGATTTCCTTTCTTTCCCTGAAAAGCAAAGGGAAAATCGGTCCGGAAATTCCGGATACCGGTTTTCGGCTGCTTCTTCTGGATTCTGGCCGCTCTCTGACCAGAACGAGGGCAGACGAAAACTGTTTCCATTATTGAATTGCCCGAAAAGGGAATCAACGGATTTTCAAAAATGTTAGAAAAGGAATCGGGAATTTTTAATCAATCCTGTGTGCAATGAAATTTCCTGATTCAGACAGGATGAGTTTGGAAAGAAACGGTGTCATTTTCCCAGCAGAAAACAGGAAAAATCCTGCGAAGAAAAGGAGAGCCGGGAATGGTCTGCACGCAATGGCCGTTTCTATTTTTTTGACCAAGCCTCATGTATAATGTACGGGAATGAAAAGGACCGATAAACCAATGTATAAACGTGTTTTGCTTAAATTGAGCGGTGAAGCGCTGTCCTCAAAAGACATCAACCTGGACCCGGCGATTCTGAAAACGCTGGCGAAGGAACTCAAGGCTGTTAAAGAAACAGGCGTCGAACTCGCAATTGTCGTGGGAGGCGGAAACTTCATCCGCGGCAAACAGATTCAGGATATGGGAATGAACCGTGCGCAGGCCGATTATATGGGGATGCTGGGAACGGTCATCAACGCGCTGGCTGTCCAGAATGCGCTGGAAAACGAAGGCGTAGATACCCGCGTGCAGACTGCAGTCGAAATGCAGAAAGTGGCTGAGCCATTCATCCTGCGCCGTGCTCTGCGTCATCTCGAAAAAGGCCGTGTCGTTATTTTCGGTGCCGGAACCGGATCGCCGTATTTCTCGACCGATACAACGGCTGCTCTTCGCGCAAGCGAAATTGATGCCGATGTCATTCTGATGGCGAAAAACGGTGTGGACGGTGTTTATGACAGCGACCCGAAAAAGAACCCGGACGCCAAACGCTACGATCATCTGACCTATCTCGATCTGCTCAACAAAGATCTGAAAGTCATGGATTCGACCGCCATTTCCATGTGCATGGATAATGACATTGATCTTGTTGTCTTCAACATGAATGAACCGGGCAACATTGAAAAAGCGGTTCTCGGCGAAGTAGACGGAACAACCATCACCCGCTAGAGACCCATTTGCCCAACGCTCTGGATCAGAAGTTCTGATCCGCCTAAGTAATAAGGAGAAAAATATGGAAAACCAGTATCTTGAAATGGCTGAACTGGAAATGGATGAAGTCATTGAAAACTTTGAAAATAACCTCAAAACCATCCGTACCGGCCGCGCTTCCGCGTCCATGCTCGATCGCGTTCGCGTAGATTATTACGGCGAAATGACACCGATCAACCAGATGGCAAAGATCTCCGTTCTCGAAGGAACGCAGCTCGTGGTTAAGCCATACGACCGTTCCATGGTCAAAGGCATCAACCATGCCATTTCCGCTGCCAACCTTGGCGTTACCCCGCAGGCTGAAGCCGACTGCATCCGCATCAACGTGCCGCCTCTGACAACCGATCGTCGTAAAGAACTCGCGAAAGAAGCGAAGAAATACGCAGACCAGGCCAAAGTCAATCTGCGCAACATCCGCCGCGATGCCAACGACAAGATCAAGAAAGACAAGGAAATTTCCGAAGATATCCAGAAGGAATGGCTCGACGACTGCCAGAAACTCACGGACAAATACGTGAAGAAAGTCGATACGCTCGCAGACGCTAAAGAAAAAGATCTGCTCGGCTAAACATTTAGAAACCCATTCAAAAAGCCCGCTATGGGCTTTTTTAAAAGAAACAGCACAGCCGGAAACTGCCGGCTGTGACTGTTTTTCGATTATGTAAAAGAGGAACGAACTATGGAAAACATTCCAAAGACGGTCGCCATTATCATGGATGGTAATGGGCGATGGGCTAAGTCCCGCGGACTGCCCAGAACCGCCGGTCACAAAAAAGGAGCGGACCGGGTACGCGATATCGCGCTCGAAGCACAGAGACGCGGTGTCGAAAAACTGATTCTGTATGCCTTCTCCACGGAAAACTGGAAAAGACCGGAAGATGAAGTCTCCTATTTATGCAAGCTGCCGGGAATGTTTTTCTCCAGATTCATTCAGGAACTCATGGACAACGACATTCGCGTAACGTTTGCGGGAGAAATTGAACGCTTCCCCCAGAATACCCGGGATGTCATTGAAAAAGCCGTACGGCAGACCAGCCACAACAAGGGTATGGAACTCTGTCTGGCGATTAATTACGGAAGCCGCCGCGAAATGTTACTTGGGATGCAGAAGTATGCCGATGAAGTCGCTGAAGGCGAACGGAAAAACGATCTGAGCGAAGAAGAATTTTCTTCCTATCTTTTCGTTCCAGAAGATATCGATCTTCTGATTCGCACGAGCGGGGAAGTGCGTATCTCGAACTTCCTGCTCTGGCAGATCGCATACGCGGAAATGATTTTTACGCCGATCGCATGGCCGGATTTTGATGAAGCTGCACTCGATGAATGCCTGAAAGAATTCGCGCACCGCAGCCGCCGCTTTGGAGGACTGGTCGATGAAAACTAGAATTCTGACGGCTATTGCGATTATAGCGGTCGTTCTCTATCCCATTCTGGCTGGCGGAACGGCTCTGCAGATTCTTGCCGTCTTCATTGTCGGCGCCGGTGCCTATGAATGGCTCCATTGCCTGAAAAACTATAAAAAATGGGGAATTCCCGTAACCGCAATTTCCATTCTCTGGGTTTTGGGACTACCCTGGGCAATTGGCTATTTTGGCTCTCGCGTTCTGTATACCTACGTCATGCCGATGATTCTGCTGATCTGGGCACTCCCTGTTTTTGTGAAGAGCTTTGATGAAACAAACTGTTTTGCAACCCTCGCGTTTCTCGTCATTTTTGGAATGGCGTATCTCTGCATGCAGTTTTTCATGGATCAGCCGTCCTACTTGTGGACCGTCGTTCTGGCTACGTACGGCAGCGATACCGGTGCCTACTTTGCGGGCCGGTTCTTTGGCAGGCATAAGATGATTGAGCGCGTTTCTCCGAAGAAGACCTGGGAAGGCCTCTTTGGCGGCTGGGTGTTTGGCTTTCTGCTTTCCTTCCTGGTCAGCCTGTTCTATGTGAAGGGCCTTAATTTTGGCCTGAATCTTGCCGTCTGCATTCTCGCTCCGGTTTTCGCCGAACTGGGCGATCTCTGCTTCTCGGTTTTCAAGCGCCACTATCGCATCAAGGATTTTTCCTCCCTGCTTCCAGGACATGGCGGCGTGCTCGACCGGGTCGATTCTCTGCTGATGAATTTCCTGTTATTTGGGATTCTCTACAGCTTTCTTTAAGATTTATTGGATATAATCAACGCGCCTGTACCTTTCGTATTGGCGCGTTTTTCGATTCACGTTTTAGAAAGGAATCCATATGATCAATGTCCTGATCAGCCTGCTTGCATTTATTTTCATGCTCGGGCTAATCGTTATTATTCATGAGCTGGGCCACTTTCTGGCAGCGAGAGCTTTTGGCATTCACTGTCACGAATTTTCCATCGGCATGGGTCCGGCCATTTACCAGAGAAAAGGCAAAAATACGATCTTTTCCATTCGTGCCATTCCGCTGGGCGGCTATGTGAGCATCGCTTCCGATACGGGCGAATACCCGGAGGCGGAAGAAGCCGAAGACGACGCCAGGGAAGTCGTCGATGCAGACTATTCCGAAGCATCCGATGAATTAAAACAGGAAATCCCCGTGCTTTCGGATGATAAGACGAAAGAAAAAGAAGCGGATGAAGAGGAAGACTGGAACGCGAAAGTTCCGCCTGAACAGAAACTCGATCATCGTCCCGCCTGGCAGCAGGTCATCGTCCTTCTTGCCGGTGTGACGATGAACATCGTTCTGGCTCTCTGTCTTATGGCGGTGTTCATCGGCGTGCGCGGTTATGTTCCAATGCCGACTGAGCCAGTCGTTGCGGAAGTCTTTGAAAACTCCCCCGCGCAGGAAGGCGGTCTGCAGCCAGGCGATCGCATCGTCAAAATTACGGCCGAAGACGGCAGCACAGTTGAACCAAAAGAACTCGATGATGTTACGGAGTTTCTCGTCTACAATCACGGCGAATCCGTCTACACCGTATTGCGGGACAATCAGGAAGTGGAACTGAAAATGACACCGCAGTTAAACGAAGAAAGCCGCTCCTATCTTCTTGGCTTTTCCGCGGCAGCTTCGTTCAAAGAAGTCCATGGTCTGGAATGCATCGGCTACGCCTGGGATGAACTCTGGGACAATACCATGCTGATCTTCCGCTCGCTGGGCAACCTTGCGCAGGGCAAAGGAACGGAATCTCTCTCCGGTCCGGTCGGCATTTACAAAATGACCGATCAGATTGTCAGCTATGGCTGGATGCCGTATATCGCTCTTTGCGCGCTGATCTCCCTGAACGTCGGCATCTTCAACCTGCTCCCGCTGCCCGCTCTGGATGGAGGACGCATTTTCATCCTCCTGTTTGAAAAGCTCTTCCGGAAAAAGATGCCGCGCAAGGCGTTCGAATGGGCCATTCTGGGAAGCTATGTTCTTCTCTTCGGACTGCTCATCTTCGCCACCTGGAACGATATCGTAAACTTCTTCCTGTAATAGGAAGTGGAAACCAATTCTCAGCCAAATTCAGGCTAGAAAAACTTTCTGAATCATTTGTCCATATCAAAAAGGGCGGCAGCAGATTTTGCGATCTGCTGCCGCCCTTTGAAGGTTTATTTACGAATGTAAACGGGTTTGAATGTTTCCACGACTTTGGAAACGAGTTCGTCATCGGCCAGAAAGGCGCGCATTGGACCGGCTTTCTGAACGCTCAGAAAAGCCGAAGCAACGGGAATCGTCTTGTTAAGGTCGCCGGAATCGATATCCGCGACAACGCCCCAGCCTTCAGGCTGTCCTTCTTCCTGCGTACGTACCAGCCAGAGACGGGCGATATCTGGATCTAAAGCGGCTGTTTTGGCCAGAGAGAGAACGGCTTCCGGTTTTGCTTCATGGACATCTTCAAAGAAGGAAACGGCTACACCGGCTTCGATGGTATCGGTATGGGAGCTGACTCTGGCTTCCTGGAAGGAGCCAAGGAAGCTTTCCTTATCAAAGGTGATCGGCGTGCCTTCCGGATTGAAGAGCAGGAAGCCGATTTCCTTATGCGCACGCAGCAGCTTCAGCAGTCCCTGGAAGCTGATCTGAATCGCGTGACGGGAAAGTTTCTGTTTTCCCAGTTCGTCCTTGTCGGTGAACACCGGCACAATGCTGCCTTTGGAAGATTGAAAGTCGATGAGGTCGAGCGGGGCAGTGTCCAGAAAGTCCGGATTGCTGAGATCGGCAGGCTTCGGGGCCTCGGTCAGAATGATGTAATAGTTTGATTTGGGAAAGCCCTCGTAAAGGAGCTTCGCGTTTTTTTCGCTCTTGCCCTGAACAAAATTCGTAATCAGCTGTCCAAGAGGAAGTGTAGATAAAGCCATAAAATCACCTTTCTTAAGACCGGTTCCCACAAGAACGGTCAGATTTTCTTCATTTTGACATCAAAAACCGGACCTGTCATCTGTTCCATGAACACGAGGAGGAATTTGTCAATTAAAGATAAATCATAATGGCGCAAAGGTGAAGAATTGCTGCCGCAGCAATCATCAGATGCCAGACAAAATGGGCATACGGTTTCTTCCGGGCGTAGAAGAAGGCGCCGATGGTATAGAAAATGCCGCCGCCCGCAATCAGAAGCACAAAGACGGGACCGCATTTCATCCAGACCAGTGGCAGAACGAAGATCGCCATCCATCCCATTAACATGTAGAGCGTCATGGAAATCGCCGGATGGGAGTATTTGGAAATGCTTTTGAGAAGAATGCCTGCAATGGCCAGAATCCATTCCAGTGCGAGAATGGCGTAGCCGACTGGACCGCCAAGCAGAACCAGACAGATGGGCGTATACGTCCCCGCGATCGCTAACAAAATCGAGATGTGATCCAGTTTTCGAAAGACCATTTTCCAGGTCGTATCGTAGGGCATGATGTGATAGAGACAGCTTCCGCCAAACATGAAGATCATGCAGATCAGGTAAATGCCGATGCCGACCGTTCCCAGCCAGCCCGCTTTCTGCCAGGCGATGACGGAAAGAACGGGCATCGCAAACAGGAGAAGAAACATCATCACGCCATGGCTCACGGCGTTGCCGACTTCCTCGCCAAAGCTGAGATGAAACGTATCTTTCATCAGGCGGCGGCTCATTTTGGGTTTATGGTTTGGCTCTTCCGGCTGATCGGAAAGATTGGGATTGGGCAGAGAAGAATGAAGAACAGATTCCATACGGAAACTCCTTTCGAAAAATGGAGAAGCGTGCAGGCCGGTGCAGCCGGGTTTGCAGAGGCTCTCTAACTAGTTTTTATTCTACTGTAATCTAGATATTAAAACCAGATGTAAGACCTGTCCTTTGGAAAACGTCAGAAATACAGACTGGAAGGGGTGTCTTTGATCCCTTCTTCTGCCTGAAGCATGTACCTCTTGATTTGCGGCGTCTGGTTGCCCGCTTCCGGTCTTTCGTTCCATATATATGGATCATCATATGTGGATCATCGTTTCTCCAGCGGATGTCTTCACGCTGGATAAGACGACAGGCAGTGCGTTTTTCGCATAGGCAAGGCAGATTTGAAAAGAGGGCCCACTAATGAGAAAATAGGCATTCAGGAAAAGGAGGGCGCCAATGTTCTTAAAACGGATTGAACTAAGCGGATACAAAAGCTTTGCCAATCGAAGCGTTCTGAACTTTGAAGAACCGCTGACCGGCATCGTCGGTCCAAACGGCTGCGGAAAGAGCAACATCACCGATGCCGTTCGCTTTGCGTTAGGCGAGCAGTCTGCTAAATCACTGCGTTCCGGATCCAGCCTGAATGAAATGATTTTCGCGGGAAGCCAGAGCCGCAAGCCGGTCAACATTGCCCGGGTTACGCTCGTCTTCGACAACTCGCAGAAAATCTTTGATTCCCCCTATGAAGAAATTGAGATCACCAGACAGATTCAGCGCGGATCCTCGGAAATTTCCAACTGGATCAACAAAACGCCCTGCCGTCTGAAGGATATTCAGGATCTGGTTATGGATACCGGCCTGGGAAGAGATTCTCTTTCCATTATTTCGCAGGGCAACATTTCTTCTTTTGCGGATGCACGGCCGGAAGAACGCCGTCTGCTTTTTGAAGAAGCGGCCGGTGTAGCCAAATACAAAAAGCGCAAAAAGATTTCGCTGGCCAAGCTCGAAAACGTCAAAGCCAATCTGGAACGTGTACAGGATCAGGTTGATTCTTGCGCGTCTCAGATGAAGACGCTCGAACGTCAGGCTGAGAAAGCGGAACAGTATCTGGCCTGCAAGAAGGAACTTGCGGATATCGAGATTTCGCTTCTGGCGATGCAGATCGAAGAAAACAAGGAAAAGGAACTGGAACAGAAAGCTGCGCTTGAGCGCATGCAGACCCGTCAGAATGAACAGAACCGCATCAGTATGGAAGCGGATCAGCAGATGGAAGCACTGCAGGAGGAAATCCGGCATACCGACGCAAGACTCGTGAATCTGCAGAACGAGCTGGCCCGCGTCATGGAAGAGTCGGTTTCCTTAAACAAGCAGAAAGCCATTCTGGATGAGCGGCGCAAAATTTCGCTCTCTTCTGCGGACAAGCAGGCCAGAGCCCAGTCGCTTCTCGAACTGTTTTCAGAAGCCAAATACGAATACGAAGACCGCCGGCGAAGACTGGCGGCTATGAAACTCGATACGCAGACCCGGGAAAGTCACCAGCAGAAGGCATTAGGCGAAAGCCGTCGTCTGGTCGAAGAAAGCCGCCGCATCGAAAACGAGATTCATTCGCTTCAGAACCAGCTCGCCGGTGTCGAATCCCGTCTGGCTCATCCGCCTTATCGTAACCATGGCGTACAGGCCGTTATGCACAATGCCTCCCGCCTTTCCGGCATTTGCGGTCTCGTGCAGGATCTGCTCGAATGCGACGACGAATACATGAACGCGATTTCTGTCGCGCTCGGTTCCGCAAACGAACAGATTGTTGTGGAAAGCGACAGCGATGCCCGTCGGGCCATCGGCTGGCTGAAACGCTCCGGCGCAGGCCGGGCGACGTTCCTGCCGCTTTCGGTATGCAAGGGAAGGTATCTGCAGGACTGGCAGCGCTCGATCGCCATTAAGCAGCACGGCATTCTCGGCGAAGCCAGCCGCTTCGTTCGATGCGAACCGCGCTATGAAGCGCTGCGCGACCGCCTGCTGGGCAATATTCTGATTGCCTCCAGTCTGGAAGAAGCCAACCAGGCCGCCCGGGCGCTGCGTCAGTCGGTTAAGATCGTTACGCTTGGCGGCGACGTCGTTCACGCGGGCGGTGCCATGACCGGCGGATCGCTTCGTCCAAACGTCAACCCGATTCCGGCTCTGAAAAAGGAAAAGGAACGTCTGCTCGATGAAATCGCAGCGCGCAGGGAAGCGCTTGGCGATTTGCAAAGAGAATTCGATCAGGCGCAGGCGCAGACGTCGCAGATGGGCAGTGAACTGCTTCAGATGAAAATCGAGCAGGAAAAGCTCGCCAGCATCGTGCAGGTCAAAAAGGAAAAATACGAATCGCTCCAGAGACAAATCGCCCAGCTCAATCTCGATCCGGTTCTGGATGAAGAAACCGGCGCGGATGCGGCGACCGAACTTGTTGAACGCATTTCGGCCCTTCACGCGAAGTCCGATGAGCTCAACGCGCAGATTCGCATGGACCAGGAAAAGAAAACCGCTCTGCACGAACAGAGCGCCAGAGCCAGCGAAACGCTGCGAAACGCCAGACGCGAGCTGACGAGTCTGATGGAAAAAACATCGAAAGTGCAGTCCGAACTCGCCCGTATTCAGACCCGTCTTGAACAGGATCTGCTCCGTCTTGGTTCGGATTATTCGCTGACGTTTGAAGCCGCAAAAGCGAAAATGCAGCCGATCGAACCCGTGTCGGCCAGAGCGCAGGTCAAGAAACTGCGCTCGCAGATCGTCGCGCTGGGCAGCGTGAACCTCGAAGCGCCCGAACAGCTCAAGGAAGTGCGGGAACGCTATGAGTTCCTTACATCGCAGATGGAAGAGCTCATATCCGCCAGCGAACAGATTCTCGGCGCCGTCGATGAAATGGATCAGACCATGATCACCCAGTTCAAGGACATGTTCGACCGCATCAACGGCTGTCTCGATGAAGTGTTCCAGTCCATGTTTGGCGGCGGCCGCTGCCGGCTCGTTCTCTGCGAACCGGATAACCTGTTAGAAAGCGGCGTCGATGTCGATGTACAGCCCCCTGGAAAATCCGTCAAGAATCTGCAGACGTTCTCCGGCGGGGAAAAGGCGCTGATTGCGATCTCGGTGCTGTTTGCTATATTAAAAGCTAGAACCGTACCTTTATGTATTTTTGACGAAGCGGAAGCGGCCCTTGACCAGGCCAATGTAGAACGCTTCGCTCGCTACCTCAAGCGCTTCAAGGACCAGTCGCAGTTCATTACCGTAACGCACCGTCCGGGAACGATGGAGCAGTGCGACACGCTCTTTGGCATTACCATGCAAAAAGACGGCGTCAGCCAGGTGCTCAAAGTTCAGCTCAAGGACGCAGCTGGAGCAGCAGGCGAACCAACGCAGGCTTAAGCGCATTGGATATAGCAGCAAAGAACCAGAAATCACCAGAAAAAATCACTGAAAAAAAGTATGAACCGGAACTCTAGCCGGAGAAGGAGGGCTTGGCATGGCCTTTTTTGAAAAACTGAAATCCAAGTTTGTCCGTTCCAAAGACAAGGACAAATACCTCAGCGGGCTTTCCAAAAGCCGGAAAAGCTTCGGCGACCGGATCCGCGCGCTGTCCAACAGCTTTCATGGCATCAACGATGAACTTCTCGAAGAGATCATGATCATCCTGCTCGAAAGCGACATGGGCATTCACACCGCACAGAAAATCGTGGACGAATTTGAAGCCCGTTCCAAGGAAATCAAAAACTACGATTCCATGGAAGACTACCTGATTCAGATTCTTTACGATTTCTACAACCCGGAAAAAGAAGAACCGTGGCACTTCAACGAAAACGGTCCGACCGTCATCCTGATGGTTGGCGTCAACGGATCGGGAAAAACGACCACAACCGCAAAGCTGATCAACTTCTTCCAGGAAACCGGAAAGACGGTGGCTGCAGCAGCCGCCGATACGTTCCGTGCCGGGGCAGTCGAACAGATTGAAATCTGGGCCGAACGGCTGAACGCCCCGTGCATCGCCGGCAAGGAAAAGCAGGATCCGGCCAGTGTTATTGTAGACGGTTGCCGCTACGCAAAAGACAACCAGATCGATGTGCTGATCTGCGATACCGCCGGCCGCCTTCAGAACAAGACGAATCTGATGAAAGAGCTCGAAAAGATGAGCCGTGTTGCCGGACGCGAAATCGAAGGCGCCCCGCACGAAACGTGGCTCGTTCTCGATGCGACAACCGGACAGAACGGCATTTCGCAGGCGAAGGAATTCATGGAGGTCACCCCGGTAACGGGTATTATCCTGACCAAAATGGATGGTACCGCAAAAGGCGGCGTCGTTATGGCGATCCGCGATCAGCTCGGTCTGCCGGTCCGTTTCCTCGGACTGGGTGAAAAACCGGAAGATCTGCGCCCGTTCGATCTGTCTTCCTATCTGATCGGCATCACCAAAGGACTGGAAGACTAGTCGAACATGATTTCGCATCTTGAAGCCAACGATCTGTTTGATCTGTACAGCCTCCTGCTTTCGCCCAGACAGCAGGAAGTGCTTTCGCTTTATTTCCAGGAAGACTTTTCGCTTTCGGAAATCCGGGAAAATCTCGGCATTTCCAAAGCGGCGGTGTATGACGCCCTTCAAAAAGGGGTAAGCGCCATGGAGCAGTACGAAGAAAAGCTCCATCTTCTGGCGTATCGAAAAATTATTAACGACTATATCGCGGACCATCCCGAAGCCAGAGTGCTCGAAGAAAAGCTCGAAGCGATCGGCGCGTCCGATTAAAAAATCCATCTATGCCTGCAGCCGGCTCCCGCCTGCGCGTCCAGACATGGATCCATTCAGAACTACGGCAGAGGAAGAAAAGCCTCTGCCTTTTTTTCGAAATCCGTTTTGTTTCGGTTTTGAATTGTCTTTGCAAAATTTGCGCTCGACGTACTGGAGGTCCGCGGTGCCGGTCCACCTGCTCGAGTGACCAGAAAAGCCAATCGCTTATACACAAGCGGTTTTTCGATCGTTCGAAACCGCGCAGCAAGTCTCCCTTCGTTTTCCGTAATTGCGGTAAATATTTCAATTTCTAGGACGGAAATCACAGGGATTCATCTGCGGATGAAAAAGGTTGTACACTGAAAGAAGCGAAACCTAGAGAAAAGGAGATTTTTAAAATGGCAATTGTTATGTCAGTCAATGCCGGCAGCTCTTCCCTGAAATTCCAGGTTTATGAAATGCCGGAAGAAAAAGTTCTCGCCAAAGGACTTGTTGAACGTATTGGTTTAAACGATGGAGTGTTCTCCATTACCGTGGACGGTCAGAAATACACCACCACCTGCGATATCCCGGATCACGAAGCTGCAGTACGCATGCTCGTTGACGCTCTGCTCGAGCACCACGTTGTAAATTCCCTCGATGATATCAAAGCCGTTGGCCATCGTATCGTACACGGCGGCGAATTCTACTCGGATTCCGTTGAAGCCAGCACCGATGCGGTTGAAAAAGTCGAAGAGTGTATCCCCCTTGCACCGCTGCACAACCCGGCAGGTCTTGTAGGATACAAATCCTTCTCCAAACTGCTCCCCGATGCCAGCCAGACTTTTGTTTTTGATACAGCCTTCCATCAGACGATGCCGGCAGAAAACTTCATCTACCCGATTCCTTACGAATACTACGAAGAAGATAAAATCCGCCGCTACGGCTTCCACGGAACAAGCCACAAGTATCTGACGCAGCGCTATGCCGAAATCACTGGCAAGAAGCCGGAAGACGTTCAGATCATCACCTGCCACCTCGGAAACGGCGGTTCCATCACCGCGGTTAAAGACGGCAAATCCTTCAAGACGTCCATGGGTCTGACTCCGCTGGCCGGTATCGAAATGGGTACCCGTTCCGGCGACATCGATCCAGCCATCCCAGGCGTTCTGATGCAGCGTCATAACCTGACTGCACAGGAAGTCGACAATATCCTCAACAAGAAATCCGGTCTGCTTGGCGTATCCGGCGTATCTTCCGACAGCCGCGATATCGAAAACGCAGCCAAGGAAGGCAACGAACGCGCAAAACTCGCCAGCAAGATTTTCGATGACCGCGTTATTGAAACCGTAGGCGGCTACTATGCCCTGATGGGCGGCGCAGATGCCATTCTGTTTGCGGGAGGCATTGGCGAAAACTCCATCACAACCCGTGAAGCCATCATCGACGGTCTCGCTGCTCTGGGTGTAAAACTCGATCACGAAGCCAACAACTGCCGCGGCAAGGAAGTGAAAATTTCTGCAGATGACTCTTCCATGGACGTGTATGTCATTCCGACAGATGAAGAAGTCATGATTGCCCGCGACGCCTACAAAAATCTTGCCGCTGAATAAAGAAGTACAGCCTCTGTTTGACGCATTTGATCAGGCAGAGTCGATCGTCGTATTCCATCATTTTTTTCCGGACCCCGACGCCCTGGGTACGCAGATGGGTATGGCTGAGTTTTTAAAAGCACGCTATCCAGACAAGACGATCCTCATGGCGGGGAGCCAGGAGGGCATGGATTCGATCAGCGATGCACAGATGGAACAGTCTTTAGCGCTTCTGTGCGATACCGCGACCGGCGAGCGTGTGGATGATCTTCGCTTTACCCGGGCAAAAAAGATTGCCCGTATTGACCACCACATTCAGCTCGAAGACTACGGCGATCTTGATTACGTCGATGAAAAATCGGCGGCCGCTGCTCAGACCGCAGTCGATATTCTTAAAAAGCATGGCGAAACGCTGACGCCTAAGGCTGCCCAGCATTTCATGGAAGCTCTGATGTCCGATACCCAGCGCTTTACGTTGCCCAACGTCAGTCCGGCGACGTTTGAAGCCGCAGCGTGGCTGGTCGGCCAGGGCGCAAGCGTGCAGAAAGCGGCGCTGAATCTCTATTCCAAAACCGTTTCGCGCAGCGTCTATGAAGGCAAGGTGCTTTCGAAACTTTGCGTACTCGATCGTCTGGCGATTGCGGTGATGAGCCGGGAAGACTACCTGTCCATCGGACTGCCTTTTGAAGACGCCAAATCGGTGGTCAACATCATGGGCAATCTGGATGGCGTGGAAATCTGGGCGCTCTTTACTGAGGAATCTGACGGCGTGCATTATCGCGGTTCGCTGCGTTCGCGCTCGATCGCGGTCGACGCGCTGGCCAACGAATGGCATGGCGGCGGTCATAAAAACGCCTGCGGCGTTAAGAATCTTACCGCTGCCGACGTGGAAACGATCACGCAGCAGCTGCGCAGACTTTCGCTTTCCAAAGACTAGATGCAATATGGGAATCGAACGATTCCAGAAACGGGATCAGGAGATTTCAAATACAAAATTCAAGCGAAAATTCGGCTGTCCGACCTGGGAAAACTCAGAGCGGACAGCCTTTTTTCACGCCGTTGTGTCGGCTTTCGACAGGCTTTTGCGAAGCACTCTGTCCGGCGTCCGTTCTGGCCAGCATATCCGTTCGGCAGGCGGGAATAGCCGCCTTTTTGTGGAGTTCTTGAGAAATGGTAAACTAGGTCTATGATTCATCTTCATACGCGATCACGCTATTCGCTGCTCGAGGCGGTTCTCGATATTGACGACATCATTCGCCTCGCCAAGGAAAATCATCAGACGGCTGTGGCCCTGACCGATCATCGTTCGATGTTTGCGACGATGTCTTTTGTGCATGCCGCAAAAGAAGCCGGACTCAAGCCGATCATTGGACTGGAAGTCGAGACAAACTGGAAAAATCAGCCGATTTCCTTTTTGCTGCTGGCCAAAAACGGACAGGGTCTGCATTCGCTTTATCTGCTTTCTACCCGACTGATGTCTGACTCGACGCCGCTTGAACTCGACGATATGAAGGCGTATGTCGACGGCTGTATTCTCATGAACGCAGGCGGCGACGACGTGTTCGAAACGCTCGCTCATGAGCCAAATGAAGACCTTCTGGATGAACTGCTCGATACGCTCAAATCCTTTGTCCTGGATCCGGACGATCTCTATATCGCAATGTCGATTCACGATTCACCGTATTTCCGTCAGAAAGATGAACAGCTCAAAAAGCGTGCCCAATTCAAAGGGATCCCGACCGTTGCGCTCAGCCGGATTGAATACGAAAAACCGGAAGATGAGCGCACCCTGCGCCTTCTGCAGGCGATCAATCAGCAGAAAGTGATCGACCATCCCGACATTCGGGTACGAAGCGGCCGCTACTGGCGAACAGAAGACGAAATGGAATCGCTCTACGACGCGGACGATCTCAAAGCCACGGAAACGATTGCCGCCCGAATTGAAGACTACCGTCTGCCCAAAGCAAGTCTGCCGCAGTTTGTCAACAAGGTAAATCTGAGCAGTGAAGACTACTTGCGCGAGCTGTGTCTGGCCGGTCTGAAAAAGCGGCTGCAGGGAAAAACGGTCAACGCGCAAGTGTATCGCGAGCGGCTTGATCATGAGCTGAATGTCATTTTGTCCATGGGGTTTGCGGACTATTTTTTAATCGTATGGGACTTCATTCGCGAAGCGCGTTCCCGCAAAATTCTCGTCGGTCCCGGACGAGGCAGCGCGGCCGGATCGCTCGTTTCGTGGGTGCTGGGCATTTCGCACGTTGACCCGATTCAGTCCGGATTGCTCTTTGAACGTTTTCTTAATCCGGAGCGTATTTCCATGCCGGATATCGATACCGACTTTCCGGATAACCGCCGCGATGAAGTGATCGAATACGTACAGTCCGTCTATGGAAAAGGCCATGTCGCCCATATCGTGACTTTCTCCCGATTAAAAGCGCGTGCCGCTTTGCGCGACTGCGCGAAGGCATTAGGTCTTGGCGTACGGGAAGCGGATAAGCTGACGGCGATTGCGGCGACGATGCCAAACGAAACGCTGCCGTCGGTCTATGCACAAAGCCGCGCGTTTTCTTCGCTGGTAGAGAATTCGCCCTCGCTCAAAAAGCTGTATCACGCCGCCTGCGCCATTGAAGGCTTTCCAAGACATACGTCCATTCATGCCGGCGGTATTGTGCTGGCGCGGGATGTGATTACCGAACAGGCACCGATGATGGACGACGGCAGCAGCGTCCCTGCCGTTCAGTTTTCGATGGAACATCTCGAAGAAATTGGTCTGATCAAATTCGACTTTCTGGCGCTGCGCAACTTAAGCATGATCGAAGAAATCCTGCAGGAAATTCAGCGCCAGAACGGTCCGGTGATCGAACCGCTCCATCTGCCTTTAAACGATCCGCAAGTGTATGCGCTGCTGCGCACCGGCGATACGCTGGGCGTCTTTCAGCTGGAAAGTTCTGGCATTCGTCAGCTCATTTTGCGCTTCAAGCCGGAACGCTTTGAAGATATTGCCGCCATTCTGGCGCTGTATCGACCGGGCCCGATGAAAAGCATCGATACGTATCTGAACGCCCGTTTCAACCCGCGGGCCAGACAGTCGATCCATCCGCTGATCGATCCGATTCTGGCCGAAACCGGCGGCATTTTCCTGTATCAGGAGCAGATTATGGAAGCCGCAAGAATTCTGGGCGGATTTACTCTGGCGCAGGCGGACATTTTGCGAAAGGCGATGTCCAAGAAAAAACGCGAAACGATGGAAGCCTGGAAAAGCCGCTTTGTAGAAGGGGCGCAGAAGCAGGGAATTGAAGCCGAACAGGCTGACAAAATATTTGAAATCATGGAACAGTTTGCGGACTACGGCTTCAACAAGTCGCATTCGTACGCGTACGGTCTGATCGTTTACCAGATGGCGTGGCTGAAAACCCATTACCCGCTGTCGTTTTATCAGGTCCTGCTCGATTACACGGGCAAGTCCGGTGCCAAACTCGCCAGCATTTTGGGCGAAGCCGCCCATCGGCACATTCGCGTTTTGCCAGTATCGCTCAACCGCTCCGGTACCCGTTATCAGATCGAAGGCAACGCGCTTCGGATTCCGCTTACGCAGGTCCGTACGTTTTCGAGACAGCAGGCTGAAAAGATTGAACAGGAACGCCAGGAACATGGCCCCTTTACGGATCCGGTCATGTCGGTGCTGCGTCTTTCCGCACTGAAAATCAAGGACGAGCAGATCGTCAGCCTCGTTCGGGCCGGTGCCTTTGATGAAATGGGCATCAACCGCGAGAGTCTGGAAGCCGCGCTGGAAGAAATTCTTCGTCTGGGCGATCTGGCCATGCTGGATCCCGAAGGCGGCGGGTGGCGTCTGGCCGGCGTTTCCGCGCCGATCGTCGCCAGACTTCCCGTCGATCCAGCCAGACGAATCGTTCACGAAAAGGACGTGCTCGGCTTTCTGAGCGGCCCGCATCCGGCAGAAGGCGTTCGCGCATCGGATCGATCCCTCGTATCGATTGCGGCTGCAGGCCGTCTCAAAGGTGGTACGAGCCTACGCATCTGCGCCATGATTTCCCGCATCCACCTGCATAAGACGAAGAAAGGCGATACGATGGCTTACGTTACGCTCGATGACGATACCGGACAGATGGAAGGCGCTGTCATGCCCACGACGTATGCCAGAGCGCAGGACGATTTGAAAGACGGTGCGTTTGTGGTCGCCCAGGGCAGGATGGATCAGCGAAGGGAAGGGTCCATGGCGATTTTTGAACTCCACTTTCTGCCGCTCAGTTCTGGTCCAGTCCGACGGCGCTGAGCCAATGAGTCGTACCGGTCTGAAACGATTCGAGCCGGTACAAACAGATAACGAAAGGCAGAACTAAGAAGAATCAAGCAGAAAAAAACTCAAAAATCAGGATGCTGAATCCAAAAAAGAAACGAAAACCCTTTCGGCGGCTGGCTTCGCGGCCAATGCCAAAAAAGCAATTCGCCTTTGCCTAAAGGCTCAATTTACCTACTTGACGCGGACATAAGGAATCATTAATATATGTCTGTTGCAGTCTTCACGACTTGCAACCGCACAGAAGAGGCTTTAAAGCGGCGACAAGCCCGCCTTCATGGCGAGTATCAAGAATCGGAAAGGAGACCATCTATGTACGCAATTATCGAAACCGGCGGAAAACAGATCAAGGTTGAAGACGGATCCGTAATCTGGGTAGAAAAACTGAACGCTCAGGAAGGTGAAACCGTAACATTCGACAAAGTTCTGTACGCAGACGGAAAAATCGGCAAACCCTTCGTGGAGGGCGCCGTTGTAACCGGCGTGGTTGAAAAACAGGGCAAAGGCAAGAAAATCACGATCGTGAAATACCGCCCGAAAAAATCTTCCACACGCAGAAAACAGGGTCACAGACAGCCCTATACGCGCGTTAAAATCGAATCCATTCAGGCTTAATGATTCGGATCCGTATTGCTCGGCGCGGCACGGATATTCAGGAAATTAAGATTACCGGACACGCTCTGTCGGCTCCATACGGAGAAGACCTGGTGTGCTGCGGCGTATCAGCCATTTCCATATCCGCATTAAACGCGATCGACGAAATGTTCCCAGAAGCCTGCCGGCTTGTCTGCGAAGACAACCGCATTCTCATCGATGTTCAGACGAGCAGTGAGAAACTGCAGACGGCTCTGGACATGGTTGCGCTTCAGCTTCAGTGCATGGCGCAGACGTATCCAAAGCACATCCAGCTGGGAACGGATTAACGTGCAGCTTTATATTTCAATCATCCGAAGAGAAAGAGGTAAAATCATGCGTTTTAATATGGACCTTCAGTTCTTCGCTTCCAAAAAAGGTGTAGGTTCGACAAAGAACGGCCGTGATTCGCACTCCAAACGCCTTGGTGCGAAACTCGCAGACGGACAGAAATGTCTGGCCGGTGCTGTCATCTACCGTCAGCGCGGAACTAAAATTCATCCCGGAACAAATGTAGGCAGAGGCGGCGACGATACGCTCTTCGCTACAGTTGACGGCGTTGTTAAATACGAAAGACTCGGCAAAACAAGAAAGAAAGTTTCTGTTTACCCAGTTGACTAAGCAAACATTAAATTGAGCCTGTCCAAGGCTCTTTTTTCATGTATGAAATATGATGATCAGGAGAGTGAGGTACCAGCATGTTTGTAGATCAGGTCAAAGTTCACGTCAAAGCCGGTAAGGGCGGCGATGGACTCGTGTCGTTCAAACACGAAAAATATATTGCCAATGGAGGTCCTTTCGGAGGAGACGGAGGAAATGGCGGCAGCGTCATCTTTGAAGCCGATCCCGGTATGGTCACCCTTCTGGATCTGCGTTTCAACCGGATTATCCGTGCCCAGGAAGGGGAGAAGGGAAAGAACAAGCGGATGCACGGCGCCAACGCCTGCGATCGTATTGTTAAAGTGCCGCTCGGCACAATCGTCAAGCGTGCCGATACCGGCCAGATTCTGGCCGATCTGACGGAAGCCCATCAGCAGCAGGTTGTCGCGAAAGGCGGCCAGGGCGGACGCGGAAACTCGCGATTTAAATCGTCCCGCAACGTCGCCCCGCGCTATGCGGAGCCGGGCAAGGAAGGTGAAGAATTCGATGTCATCGTCGAACTGCGCACCCTTGCGGATGTCGGCCTCGTCGGCTATCCGTCGGTCGGCAAATCTACATTCCTGGACGCTGTATCGCGTGCCCGCCCGGAAATCGGCGATTATCCGTTTACGACCATTACGCCAAACGTCGGCGTAGTCCAGACCAAGGACGGCCGCAGCTTTGTCATGGCGGACCTGCCAGGGCTGATTGACGGCGCCAGCGAAGGAAAGGGCCTTGGCCATCAGTTCCTTCGTCATATCGAACGCTGCCGCGTTATCATTCATGTCATCGACATGGGCGGCGAAGAAGGCCGTGATCCGGTACAGGATTACGCCAATATCAACAAGGAACTCGAAAACTACCATCTGCGTCTGCTTGAACGCCCGCAGATTGTGGTCGCCAATAAAATGGACGAAGAACATGCACAGGAAAATCTGCGCCGCTTCAAGGAAGCCTATCCGGATCTCGAAGTCTTTGAGACGATGACCCTCATTCACGAAGGCCTGGATCCGGTACTGCGCAAAGCGGCCGATCTGCTCGAGACGACGCCGGTTTTCCCGGTCCTCGACGAAAACGAGCAGGATCAGGGCGTTACGTATACGTTCGCCGAAAAAGAGAAGCCCTTTACGATCGAGCAGGCGGCTCCTGGACGCTACAAAGTCTATGGACCGCTCATCAAGAAAAACTTCAATCTCGACAAGCTCAATACAGATGAGGACTTCTACAACTTCGCCAATCAGATGCGCTTCCTTGGCATCGATAAGCATTTGCGCGAAGCCGGCGCGGAAGACGGCGACGTGGTGGAACTCGAAGGCTACGAGTTCGAATTCCTGGAAAACTAGTTTTCCCCATACTTTTAAATGTTTAATAACAGGTCGTCTGTCCCAGAACGGAAAAACAGTTTCTGGTAAAAATGGATGATGTCCGTGCAGATTCAAGCCGAAAGGAATATTGTTTTCCTCTCGGCTTTTTTTGCGTTCATCGCCTTTTACCTATTGAAAAGGCGAGCTTTTCTAAAATCTGCAAGGCATTTTAAACTGTACCCCAGAAAGTGGACAATTTTTTTAGAGTCAACCTATTCCAA